>CAMJMR010000044.1 GCA_946407095.1 uncultured Selenomonadales bacterium
GAGACCTTGATTAAGATTTCTCATATTCACACTTTGCTTAAACGTTTATGAACACTGATTCTAAGGTCGAATATCTTTGAACGCCTGCCCGAAATTTTTTTTAACGCCAAGCCCGCCGATGGCAACGAGTACATTCAAATTTATGGCAGAATCAGAACGGAGCGCGTTTACAAATGGATTCGCAGTGATTATGTGACGCGCCCCGCGCCGCTCGATAAGTTTAAAGTGTTGGTTCCCAAATCAAACGGGTCGGGCAGTCTGTATGAAGTGGCGAACACGCCGCTTATCGGCAAGCCCGTTGTCGGTGAGCCTTTTGTCGGCAACACAGAAACTTTCATAACGATTGGAGCGTTCGACAGCCGCGCAGATTCCGAGGCTTGCTTTGCTTATATAAAATCAAAATTCGCGTGCGTCATGCTTGGGATATTGAAAGTCACTCAAGATAACAAGTCGGCGACGTGGGCAAAGGTTCCTCTGCAAGACTTCACGGCGGCAAGTGACATCGATTGGCGCGAGGCGGTTGACGAGCAACTTTATCGGAAATACGGGCTGGACGAGTCGGAGCGCAACTTCATTGAGACGCACGTTAAGGAGATGGCATGATGATAGACGACGCGGAATTTATTCGGGGCAACGTCCCAATGACGAAGCGAGAGATACGGACGTTGACATTGTCGGCGGCGCGGCTTGAAGTCGATTCGGTGGTCGTCGACGTGGGCGCGGGCACGGGCTCGATAACGATTGAGGCGGCGCGGCTTGCGTCGAAGGGCAAAGTCTTCGCGATAGAGCGCAAGGCAGAGGCTGTGGAGCTGATTCGGCGCAACGTCGAGAAATTTTCCGTCGGCAATGTGGAAATAATCTGCGCGGAGGCCCCCGAAGGCTTGGCGGCGTTGCCGAACTTGGATGCGGCGATAATCGGCGGGAGCGGCGGGCGGCTTGAAGAAATTTTGAATATCATTTGCCCGAAAATAAAAAGCGGCGGACGCGTCGTCTTGAATGCGATAACGATACAGACGACAGCGACCGCGCTGGAATATTTCAGACGAGGCGGCTGGAGCTGTGAGGCTTGCCAAGTACAAATCACGCGCCTGGAACGCATCGGGCGTTACGATATGGCTAAGGCTTTGAATCCTGTTTGGATTATCACGGCGGAGGTGCAATGATGTATTACTATTCGACGGTTGACGGAATTATCATGACGCACAGCGCGCTTGAGAAGGACGAATACTCTATGCCGTGCGTGCGCGTCCACTTCGAGCGAGCGAACGACAATAACGGCTTCGACTTCGCGGACGGCAGAATTCCGCATTTCAACTTCCAAAAGGCGTTCGGCTTTTCGGAAGACGAGCTGTTCAAGCTGCGCGACTACATGCGCGACAATGCGTTTTTGATTTGGGAATTTGCTCAAAAGGGCGGTGGCGAGAATGCCTAAGGTCTTGCAAGATTTTTTGGGCTACGCCATATACTTTTGAGCGACCCGCTTTAAAAGCGGGGGAACAGCGGACGCGCTCCAACGTTTCACCGATTAAGGTTGACCGTCCGCGCTTATCGCGAATGCTTGTCAGCGCGCATTCGCCACTGCGCATTGCTAGACTTATTCGTTGCCGCGTGGTTCAGATTCTTCAACATGTGACAGACGCGGCTACAACGTTCATACGCTACGGAGGAAAAATCTTTTGAATTCAACTATCACCAAAATTGAGACGGGCAGTCTTGCTGATGAATTGGAACTTGCGGCGGGCGATAAAATTTTGCAAGTCAACGGGCGCGCGCCGCTTGATATCATCGATTTGAGCTTTCAGCTTGCCGAGGAGGATATTGAACTTCTAATCGAACACGCCGACGGCGAGCGGGAGATTATCGCGTTTGAAAAGGACGTCGACGAGGAGCTGGGCGCGGAATTTGAATCGGCGGTCTTCGACGGCGTCCGTCGTTGCAAAAATCACTGCGTCTTTTGCTTTGTCGATATGATTGCCCCGAACATGCGCCGCACGCTTTCAATCAAGGACGACGATTACAGGCTGTCGTTTTTATTCGGGAACTTCATTACGCTGACGAACTTGACCGCCAAAGACTTCCGCCGCATAAAAAATTTTCACTTATCGCCGCTGTTCGTATCGGTGCACACCATGAACCCCGCCTTGCGAGCCGAAATGTTGAGGACGCCGCGCGCCGCGCAGATTCAAGCGCAACTGGACGAATTGGAGCGGGCGGGCGTCGAATATCATACGCAAGTTGTCTTGTGCAAGGATTTGAACGACGGCGCGGAGCTTGACTTCACGATAACGGAAATTCTGAAGCGTCGGCCGCACGCGTTGAGCTTGGCCATAGTGCCCGTGGGTGTAACCAAATACCGCCGCGACAAATTTCCGTTGAAGCAATTCGACAAAGAGTCGGCGGCAAAGGTTATCGGGCAGGTTGAACGCTTCCAACAAAAAATTCGCGCCGAATCGGGGCGGACGTTCGTTTATTTGGGCGACGAATTTTATTTCCTTGCCGAGCGCGACTTTCCGCCCGTTGAGTGTTATGACGACTTCCCGCAAATCGAAAACGGCATCGGCATGACGCGCAACTTTATCGAAGAGTTTAGGGACGAGGGACTGGGGACTAGGGACGAGTTTTTTGTTGATGTGGTTTGCGGCACGTCGATAGCAAAGGTTTTCAAGCGGCTGACTGCTGACTTGCCCAACGTGAGGATTTTGCCCGTCGTGAATAAATTTTTCGGCGAACGCGTCAATGTGTCGGGCTTGCTGACGGGCGGCGACATAATCGACGCGCTCAAATCGGCGGGCGGCTCTCGCGACGTGATTTTGATTCCGGCGACGGCTCTCAAGGCGGGCGAAGGAATTTTCTTAGACGACGTGACGCTTGACGACTTGAGGAAACTTTTCGCGCCCGCGCAGATTGTTCCGATTCACGACGGCGCAGAATTCAGACGCGCTTTGGCGGGATTGATTAAATGAGCAAATCGATTATGACGGCGGCAGGCAAAAAATATTTTGTCGACGAAAATTTTTCTGCTATAATCTGCGCGGCTTAGAATTATCGCCTTGTCGCCAAAAGATGATTGGAGATTTTATCATGGGAGTGATTTACGAGTTTAAATGCAGTCGTTGCGGCTATGAGCTGGAGGCGTGGCTGGGCAGCGGCATGTTATCCGGCACGATAACGAATGCGAATAAGCACAAATACAGCAAAGGCAAATTCGGCGAGGATATTCGGGCATTTTTCGACGAACACCCCGACGGGATTTTGTCTTCGGGCGGTTCTTATGTTTTCAAGTGTGTTGAGTGCGGCGAACTGTCCTGCGCCACAGAGTATGCGATTTTCCTGCCCAAAGACGATAAAACCTTGCCGCCCGCGCCGCCTCACACGATATTTTTATTTCCACAATGCCCGAATCACAGACCTTATAAAAATTTTGTTCGGCACTACGAAAAATGCGGTGGCAAACTTGCGCCGGTGCATGATGAGTGGAGCGAAACGCCCCTTGAATGTCCGCGTTGCCATGGAACATTGTGGAAGGAATTTGCGGGCGTGTGGGATTGAAAAATTTTTGCCGCTTTAAAAGCGGCGCAAGCGTGACGCTTGACCCAGCAAGCGCGCCATGGCGTCCAACATTTCAAACGGTATCGCCGCGCTTATAAGCAAAAAATTTTTTTGGAGATGATAACCTTGAAACTAATCGTGACCGTCGTCGGCAGCCGCTTTAGAAGCGGCGGAACAGATAACGCGTCCAATCGCCCATGACTTCAACCGCTCACCGCGCTTATAAGCAAAAATTTTTTTGGAGATGATAACCTTGAAATTAATCGTGACCGTCGTCGGCAAGGACCGCATCGGCATTATCGCCGCCGTCACCAAAATTTTGGCCGACAACAACGTCAACATCCTAAGCATTAATCAAAACATTCTGGACGGCTTCTTCAACATGATTCTTTTCGCCGAGGCGTCCGAAAGCAAGATTAAGCTCGTCGACTTGCAAGCAAAGCTCCGCGAACAGGGCGAGGCTATCGGCGTCGAAATAAAAACGCAACACCAAGATATTTTCGACGTGATGCATAAGATATGAACGACTTCGCCAAGCACACTGACGCGCGGGTTCGCAAGGCATTTGAAACTGCGCGGGCTGCTCACGCGGGGCAAAAGGACAAGGCCGGCGTCGATTACATCAACCACCCGTTGACCGTCGCAAGCAACGTCGGCAATGACGTTTCCGCGATTATCGTCGCCCTGCTTCACGACGTCGCAGAGGATACCGCCGTTACCCTTGAAGACTTGCAAGCCAACATTCCTTTGACCGCCGCCGAGCTCGACGCCTTGAAACTTTTGACGCACGACGACCACACGCCTTACCTTGAATACATCGCGCAGATTAAGACCAACGCCCTTGCCGCGCAGGTAAAAGCCGTTGACTTAAAGCACAATTCTGACTTGTCGCGCCTGGAACACCCGCAACGTAAAGATTTGGAGCGCGTCGAAAAATATCGGCTCGCGCTGAAAATTTTGGAGGAAACACCTTGATAACGATTGAAGACATTCTCGAAACGAATCAAATGATAACCGTCAATAAGCTCGACGTTCGGACGATAACGATGGGCATTTCCCTGCGCGATTGCGCTCATCCGAACTTGCGCGACTTCTGCCGCAACGTCTACGACAAAATCACCAAGTCCGCCGAGTTCCTGGTAAAGACGGGCGAGGAGATTGAGGCTGAATACGGCGTGCCGATTATCAACAAGCGCATATCCGTCACGCCCGTTGCCATTGCCGCCGAGGCTTGCAAGGCGGAAAGTTACGTGCCCATTGCCGAGACCTTAGACCGCGCCGCCAAGGAGGTTGGCGTGAATTTTATCGGCGGCTTCAGCGCGCTTGTCGAAAAGGGTTACACGCAAGGCGACAGGATTCTGATTGAGTCAATTCCGCAAGCCCTTGCCGCGACCGATTTGGTTTGCAGTTCAATCAATCTTGCGTCGACGAAGGCGGGCATCAACATGGATTGCGTCCGCGAAATGGGCGAAGTCATCAAACGGACGGCGGAGCTTACCCGTGACAGGCAAGCTATCGGTTGCGCGAAGTTGGTCATCTTCGCCAACGCGCCGCAAGACAATCCGTTTATGGCTGGAGCCTTCCACGGCGTCAGCGAGCCCGATAAAGTCATCAACGTCGGCGTATCGGGGCCGGGCGTCGTCAAGCATGCGCTGGAGGATATGAAGGGCGCGAACTTCACCGAGATAGCCGAGGCGATTAAAAAGACGGCGTTCAAAATCACGCGCGTAGGTCAGCTGGTGGCGCAAGAGGCGTCAAGACGATTGGGCGTGCCGTTCGGGATAATCGACTTGTCACTTGCGCCCACGCCTGCAGTCGGCGATTCGGTCGCGCGTATCTTGGAGGAAATGGGACTTGAGGCTTGCGGAGCACCGGGCACGACCGCCGCGCTTGCCCTGCTAAACGACGCCGTCAAAAAGGGCGGGCTTATGGCAAGTTCGCACGTCGGCGGGCTAAGCGGCGCGTTCATACCCGTAAGCGAGGACGAGGGCATGATTCACGCAGTCAAGCAAGGCTCGTTGTCGATTGAAAAGCTGGAGGCAATGACGTGCGTCTGCAGTGTCGGGCTCGATATGATAGCGGTGGCGGGCGATGTCAGTGCGGCGACATTGAGCGGAATTATCGCGGACGAAGCGGCTATCGGCGTCGTCAACAACAAAACTACCGCCGTTCGACTTATCCCCGTGCCCAATGCCAAGGTCGGCGATGTCGTCGAATACGGCGGCTTGCTGGGCTACTGCCCGATTGTCCCCGTCAAAAATCAATGGAGTTCGGAGGCGTTCATTGCTCGCGGCGGCAGAATCCCTGCGCCCGTTCGGAGCTTGACTAATTGACATGAACATTACAATCAGAGAAATGCGGCGCGATGACAGCGCGGTCGTCGTCGATATGATGCGCAAGTTTTACACGTCGCCCGCCGTCATAACCAACGGCTCGGAAAAAATTTTCGCCGCGAACGTTGAGAATTGCCTAAGCGGCAAAACCTGCGCGGCGGGCTTTGTGTTCGTCGAAGGCGCGAAGATAATCGGCTACGGCATAACGGCTCGGAGCTACTCGACGGAATTCGGCGGCGAATGCATTTGGCTTGAGGACATTTACATTGCGGAGGAGTATCGCGGGCGCGGAGTCGGCTCGGAGTTCGTTCGTTACGTGCAGGCGCTTTATCCCGATAAACTTTTGCGGCTTGAGTCGGAGCCCGATAACGATAAGGCATTGGGCTTGTACAAGCGGCTGGGCTTTAGGAAGTTGCCGTATCTGGAATTGATTTGCGTCGGCAAGGATTGATTCCTTGAAACTTTCAGCGAGGCGTGGTATTATTCGGCGCGGAAAATTTTTAGGAGGAGTCTGCAACTAATGAAGCACGTTTTATCGGTTTACGTCGAGAATCAGCCGGGCGTCTTGGTGCGGGTGGCAAGCATGTTCAGCCGCCGCGAATTCAATATCGACAGCTTATCGGTCGGCGTCACGCAATCGCCCGAATTTTCGCGGATAACGGTTGTCGTTCACGGCGACGCGGCTCTGATTGACCAGATGATTAAGCAGCTGGAAAAAATGCCCGTCGTGCAAGCAGTTCAGCGGCTTGATTCGGCAACGGCAGTGACGCGCGGCATGACGATGATTAAAGTTTCAGCCGACGATAATAATCGCCTGGACGTGCTGAAAATGGCAGAGCTTTTCCGCGCGCACGTCGTCGACGTGCAGCCCACGACGCTAATCTTTGAGATAACGGGCAACGACGAAAAGGTTACCGCCTTCACGCGGCTCCTTGCGCCCTACGGCATTTTGGAAGTCATCCGCACGGGGCTAATCGCCCTGGAGCGCGGTGAAAATACAATCAACGACTATCATCAAGTGAGGGAGTATTATGGCAAAAACTTACTATGACCAAGACGTCAACTGGGAAATCATGAACGGCAAGACCGTCGCGATTATCGGCTACGGCAGCCAAGGCCACGCGCACGCGCTCAACCTCAAGGAGAGCGGCGTCAACGTCGTTGTCGGTTTGTATGCGGGCTCGAAGTCCAAAGCTGTCGCCGAAAAAGCCGGCTTGAAAGTTTTGACCGTCCCCGAGGCCGTCAAGGTTGCCGACATCACGATGATTCTCATCCCCGACGAAAAACAGGCGGACGTCTACCGCAACGAAATCGCGCCCAACCTCAAGAGCGGCTCGGCTTTGGCGTTCGCGCACGGCTTCAACATTCATTTCAAGCAAATCGTTCCCGCGGCCGACATTGACGTTTTCATGGTCGCGCCCAAAGGACCGGGGCATCTCGTTCGCAGAACGTTCGTCGAAGGCGGCGGCGTCCCCGATGTTTTCGCAGTCGAACAGGACGCGTCGGGGCATTGCTTCGACATTGCCCTTGCCTACGCTCGCGGTATCGGCGGCACCCGCGCAGGTGTCCTCCAGACGACCTTCAAGGAAGAGACCGAAACCGACCTCTTCGGCGAACAATGCGTCCTTTGCGGCGGCGTCACCCATTTGATTCAGAGCGGCTTTGAAGTCCTCGTCGCGGCGGGTTATCAGCCCGAAATCGCCTACTTTGAAACCTTCCACGAAATGAAACTTATCGTCGACCTCATGTACGAAGGCGGCATGGCGAAGATGCGCAAGTCCATAAGCGATACGGCCGAATACGGCGACTACACCACGGGGCCGAAGATTATCACGCCCGAAGTCCGCAAGGCTATGGAAAAGGCTCTCGCCGAAATTCAGGACGGTAGCTTTGCCCGCAACTGGCTCGTCGAAAATCGTGCGGCAGGGCGCGCCAATTTCCTTGCCCAGCGCAGAATCCACGCCGAACATCAGATTGAGACCGTCGGCAAGAAACTGCGCGGCATGATGAGCTGGCTCAAA
The DNA here is from genome assembly GCA_946407095.1 of uncultured Selenomonadales bacterium. Taxonomy (GTDB): domain Bacteria; phylum Bacillota; class Negativicutes; order Selenomonadales; family Selenomonadaceae; genus Quinella. The sequence continues at coordinate 7,904 of CAMJMR010000044.1, forward strand.
GACGGCTCCGACTTGTCGAAAGACTGATTTAATCTGCCGAAAAATTCAGCGGCTTGTGCTTGTCAAACGTGCAGGCACAGGCCGCTTTTGCTTTTGGGGAGCGTACTTGTTGGAAACCTTTTACAAAGACGATTATTCCGCGCTTTTCCTTGCCGATGCCTTCAAACTGCTGAAAAATTTCCCCGCCGAGTCCGTCGACATGATTTTTGCCGACCCGCCCTATTTCCTGTCGAACGGCGGCATAACTTGCAAGGGCGGACGGGTTGCGTCCGTGAACAAGGGCGCGTGGGATAAAGGCGGCACGCTCGACGAAAAGCACGCCTTCAATCGCCGGTGGCTGCGCCTGTGCAAAAATATCCTCAAGCCGAACGGTACGCTTTGGGTCAGCGGGACTTTGCACAATATTTATTCCGTCGGCATGGCTTTGGAACAAGAGGGCTTTAAAATTCTGAACAACATCATTTGGCAGAAAAGCAATCCGCCGCCGAATTTGACTTGCAAATACTTCACGCACAGCACCGAAACGATTCTTTGGGCGCGGAAAATCGAAGCGACGAAACATTTTTTTAACTACGCGCTCATGAAGGAACTAAACGGCGGCAAGCAGATGAAGGACGTCTGGACGGGCAATTTGACGCCGCAACGCGAAAAAATTTTCGGCAAGCACCCGACGCAAAAGCCGCTGTACCTCCTCGAAAAAATTATCCTCGCCTCGACCGTCGAAGGCGATATCGTTTTGGATCCTTTTTGCGGCTCGTCGACTGCAGGTGTCGTTTGCAAAATGACGGGCAGAAAATTTATCGGCATTGACAACAACGCGGAATTCATCGCTTTGTCGAAAGAAAGGCTGATTCACACGCAATGGAAAAGCGCAACTTTGCCGAATGGCTGAAAACTTTCCGCCCGTCGATAAACGATTACGACTACTACACCGACTTCGCGAAAGTTCACGAACGCGCCGCCCGGCTCAAGCTCGAAATAAATATTTTGAACGCGCTTATCGGCTCGAAGAATATCGAAGACGACTTTGAAAAAATTTTGGCACGCTATCCCGAATGCTTGCAGGCGATTCCGATTCTCCTTGCCGTCCGCGAACAAGAAATTTTCTGCGCGGGCGTGAGTTATCATTTCGGCGAAAAAGTTCAAAGCGTCGCCGCGTACAAAAATTTCATGCGGCAGACGGGTTTGTTCGACTTGCTGGAAAATCACATCGTCGCCAATCTGTTCGACTACGTGACGGGCGTGGAAGTCGGGCTCGATTCAAACGGCAGAAAAAATCGCGGCGGCAAGCAAATGGAACGGCTCGTCGAAAAATTTTTGCGGGCGGCGGGCGTCGAATATTTCGCCGAAATGTACCTTGCCGACGTTGAAAAAATTTTTGGGCTCGACCTTTCCGCGATATCGGCGCAAGGCACTTCGACGAAACGCTTTGATTTTGTCGTCAAGGCGGCAAGCAAGGTTTACGGCGTCGAAACGAATTTCTACGCAAGCGGCGGCTCAAAGCTCAACGAAACGGCGCGCAGCTACAAAACCATCGCCAATGAGGCAAGGGGCATAGGCGGCTTTGAATTCGTTTGGATAACGGACGGCGGCGGCTGGAAGTCCGCGCGGCGGAATTTGGAAGAGACTTTTCTCGTCCTCGACACGCTGTACAATATCAGCGACTTGGAGGACGGAATTTTTTATCGACTGTTTAAGGAGAGTGATACGAATGGCAATGACAATGAGCGAAAAAATTTTGGCGCGACACGCGGGGCTTGAAAGCGTCGAAGCGGGGCAACTCGTCATCTGCGATTTGGATTTGGTTATGGCGAACGACGTGACGGGTCCGCCGTCAATCAAGGAGTTTGAGAAAATCGGACGCCCTGTCTTCGACGCGGAGAAAATCGCGCTGATTCCAGACCACTTCCAACCCGCCAAGGACATAAAGAGCGCAGACCTTGCCAAGATTATGCGCGACTTCGCTCGCAAAAACAAAATCGCGCACTACTACGAACAGGGACGCGTCGGCATTGAGCATGTCATCTTGCCCGAATTCGGAGTCGTTGCGCCCGGCATGTTGATTATCGGCGCGGACAGCCACACTTGCACTTACGGCGCGGTCAATGCCTTTTCGACGGGCGTGGGCACCACCGATTTGGCTGTCGGGCTCGCCACGGGCAAAGCCTGGTTCAAAGTCCCCGAAGCCGTCAACGTTCGCTTGACGGGCAAGAAACCCAAGAACATTTGTGGCAAGGACGTCATCCTCACGCTGATAGGGAAAATCGGCGTCGACGGCGCACTTTACAAGTCTCTGGAGTTCACGGGCGAAGGCGTTGCCGAATTGTCCATGACCGACCGCTTGACCATTTCCAACATGGCGATTGAGGCGGGTGCCAAGGCGGGCGTCTTCCCCTTCGACAAGGCGGCTGAAATGTACGTTGCTCGGCGCGTCAAGAAGCCGTTCCAGCCCGTTGCCGCCGACGAAGACGCAAAATATTGCTCGACCGTCGAAATTAACTTGAGCGAATTGAAACCCGTCGTCGCCCTGCCTCACTTGCCCGAAAACGTCAAGCCCGTCGACTCCCTCGGCGAAATTAAAATCAATCAAGTCGTTATCGGCTCGTGCACCAACGGACGCCTTGAAGACCTCGGCATAGCGGCGGGCATTCTGCGCGGCCGCAAAGTTCATCCCGACGTGCGTTGCATAATCATCCCCGGCAGTCAAGAAATTTACAAGGAGGCGGTTCACTGCCACTGGATTGACATTTTCATTGACGCGGGCTGCGTGGTGAGCTGTCCGACGTGCGGACCGTGCCTGGGCGGCTACATGGGCATCCTCAGCGCGGGCGAGCGTTGCGTTTCGACGACCAACAGGAATTTCCGCGGGCGCATGGGTCACGTCGACAGCGAAGTTTATTTGGCGAGCCCGTTCGTGGCTGCCGCAAGCGCAATCACAGGAAAAATTTCTACGCCCGAGGAGGTGCTTTAAATGAAAATCGAAGGCAAAGTTTGGCGTTACGGTGACAACATCGACACCGACGTCATAATTCCCGCGCGCTATCTGAATACGTTCGACCCTGCCGAGTTGGCTAAGCATTGCATGGTTGACATCGACGAAACTTTTGCCGCGAACGTCAAGGCGGGCGACGTCATGGTCGGCGGGAAGAATTTCGGTTGCGGTTCCAGCCGAGAGCACGCGCCCGTTGCGATTAAGGCTTCGGGCATCCCTGTCGTCATAGCCGCGAGTTTCGCCAGGATTTTCTATCGCAACGGCATCAACATCGGCCTGCCGCTCCTTGAGATTGGTGACGACGTTGAAAAAATTTCCGCCGACGACGTTTTGAGAATCGACACTTCGACGGGCACGATTGAAAATCTTACGACGGGCGACACCTTCCACGCGCACCCGTTGCCCGGCTTCGTCCAGGAAATCGCCAGCGCGGGCGGACTCATCAATTACATAAAGACAAAAAAATAATTCCTGTTCAAGCGCGGCTATTAGCTGAAGTTACGAGCGGTTGACCGCGCTATCAGGATGCAACGTCACGTTGCCGCACCTGTTGCCCGGCTTCGTCCAAGAAATTGCCAACGCGGGCGGACTCATCAATTACATAAAGAACAAAGGCTGAATTCCCTTTGCCAAAACGAAAAGCCTCCGCAACCTGCGCGGGGCTGTTTTTGTTTGAAGGGCTGGAAACTTTTCTGCTATAATGCCGCCGATGCTACAACTCCTCTTACACTTCAGCAGAACACCGCACGAGAGGAGGTGTTAATAATGATTACTGTCCTCGTTGCGCTGGCTGTTGGTGTGGTCTCGACCGTCGTCAGTACAGTCGCCGGCAACTACATCTACGACCGGTACTTCAACCGTAGCAGGCGTCGTTAACCTTCTGCCCGCCCTCTAATCGCAGTCGCAGCGGTTATGGCAAAACGAAGCCCCCGTAACGGTGTCGCATTCCGTCTACGGGGGTTTTCGTTTGTGTTAATATGCTTACTGTCCTCATACGGTAAGTATCGACGATATTGGAGCACCATTAATTTACCACAGCCGCCCTACGTTGTCAATCGCTTGTACAGGCGCATAAGCTCCGCCACTATCGCCGCCTCGTCGTTCAATAGCCCCTCGAAGCCGTATGCCAACGCCACCGCCATATCGTTCAGCTTGTGCGCGTCTCGCAACTCGTCAGGCATCGTTTCGGGGTTGTAGAGCGTAGCGAACGTCCAACCTTCAAAATCTGCGCGGACGTCCAAAATTTCTTGCGCCGACCGTTCTATCCTCGCCCGTTGCGAAGGGCTCGGCGAAGGCCACGGAAAATTGTTGTACACCACCGTCGCCGAATAACGATAGCGGCTTTCCAAGCGTCCTGCCGTTGCCCTTACCCATGCATTGTGAATTGAACTCGTCAATACTCCGAAGTGATAAAGCGTCGCGTCGGGAACGACCTGCACTGCGTCGCTGGCAATGACTTTCGGCGGCATAAATCCCATTGGAATATAACGGCGGCGTTCAGAGCTAACACGCGGCACCAAAATATAATCGGTCGTCGGCTGTCTGTTCTCGGCGAACAGCGCGGGCGTCGCGGCATCTGCGCGGGTTTTAGCCTTTGAACTTTGCAAGCGAAATTTTTTTACAGCTTCGACACGCTCGGCAACGGCCGAAAATTTTTTTATCTCGTCAAGCGATACGCCTTCAAGCCACAGACAATAACGCCGCTTGCTATTGATAAACTCATCTGCGCCAAGCAACGGTCGAATAAATTTTTTTGCGGCCGGCTCAAGCATTAAAAAGCCGTCATAATCGTCAGCCTCGATAATCAAATTGCCGCCGTCGACAATTTTGTTGCCGTAAACCATTTTCGGTACGCCGTCTTGCAGCGGAGCGTTGCGGCTCTCAACGAAAATATTTTCGCCGTCGACAAGGTAAGCGTTGATGTTTTGGGCGGTCGTGACTTTATCGCCGTCGAAGATGAGCTTGGGCTTTTGGTTGGGCGCGGTGCTGAAGCCGACAATCACGCAGTGGACGTGCGCCATGTTGTCCGAGTCGCTGAGCCATTTGAAGGTACGATAGGCGAAGTCGATATGAACGCCCGCCGCGAAAAGATTTTTCCAGAGGTCGGCGCATTGTTCGCCTTGAACGATAGAATTGGTCGAGACGAAGGCGCAACGAGTCGCGGAGCCTTGAATGAAGTCGGCGGCCTTCTTGTACCAGGCGGCAACGTAGTCAAGCTTGCCTGCCTTGCGGTTGTCGGCGAAGATACGGCGCATATCGGCTTTCTGTTCGTCAGATTGATTGGAGTAGCCGACGAAGGGCGGGTTGCCGATGATGAAGTCGAAGTGAGCGGGGGCGTCCTTTCCGAAAACGTTGAGCCAGTCGACGCGCAAGGCATTGGCGCGCACGACGCGGGCGTAATTTTTCAGCGGGAAGGCGTTGACGTTCAAGGCGAGTTCGTCGTTCATTTGTTGGAGCATTTGGTTTTCGGCGATATACATGGCGACTTGAGCGACGGAAACGGCGAAGTCGTGAATTTCGATGCCGAAAAACTGATTGATAGAAACTTTGACGGGATTGGCGGGCAAAGAGACTTTCAAGGCGCGGAGACGGTTAAGGATTTTGTTTTCAAGTTGACGGAGGGCGAGATAGGTGGCGGTGAGGAAATTGCCTGAACCACACGCGGGGTCGAGGAAGTTCAGGCTTGCGAGCTTATCTTGGAGGGCTTGGAGAGCTTGAATGCGGTTGTCGGTCTTTTTGCAACGAGTGGCGGCGATAAATTCGGCTTCGAGGTCGTCGAGGAAGAGCGGCGCAATAACTTTGCGGATGTTTTCGGTGGAGGTGTAATGCATACCGCCTGCGCGGCGGGTTTCGTCGTTGAGAACGGATTCAAACATTGCGCCGAAGACGGGCGGGTCTATGGTGCGCCAGTTGAGTCGTTCGGGGCTGTTGGCAGCGGAAATTGATTGAACGGGGTCGCCGTCGGTTGCCTTGAACTTGGCGGGCAACAGAATATCTTCGGCGAAGAGCCCACCGTTGACGTAAGGGAAATTTTTCAGCGCGTCGTCGAGGTCGGCGGGACGAGCGTCCTTGGCGGTGTTGAGCGTGTCGAAAATTTTCCGCAAGGCGTCAAGATTTTTGAGGGAGCCGAAAAATTTATCGGCGTCGATAATCTGCGCGTGGCTTGCGTAGAAACAAAAGACGAGGCGCGTACAGAGTTTGTCGAGCAAAGCTTTGTAGCCTTGGACGTGCGCCCAGGTATAATTTCTTTCAAAGGTCTCGTAAATATCTTTGACGATTACGGCGGCGTCATAAGCGGTTTTAATTTCGGGCAGCGGCTTGGCGTCGGGGTCGATAAAGAATTTCAGCCCGGAATGAATCCTGCGCAATTCATACAGCTTGAAAGTCATGGGCGCGTAAGTTTTCATGCCCAAACGGCATTCAAGGGAATTCATTTCGGCAAGGTCATGGATGATGAATTCGGCGAAATTGCAAGTGACAATCCAGCGGGGCTTTTCGGAGGGCGGCAGGTTGTCGGCGTAGAACAGCGCCTGCTTGAAGGCATTGGACAGGTCGCCGCCCAACGATTTTTGTTCGATAAGGACTTTTGTTTTGGCAATGTAGGCGTCGATGAATTTTGTGTGCTTGTCGATTTTGACGGGCTTTTCAAATTGGATGAGCTTGTCGGGCTCTTCGACGTCCAAAACTTTTTTGAGGAAAGCCAGCCAAAATTTTTGCGTTTCGCCCTTTTCGTAGCCTTGCCCCTGCCAGTCGTCCGAAAAGTTTTTAATCCTAAGCTCGATCTCTGTCATAAAAAATCCCTCCCGCGCAGATTATAACACGGAAGGGGATTTATTGAAGAGCTGGAAACTTTTCTGCTATAACGCCGCCGATGCTATAACTCCTCTTACACTTCAGCAGAACACCGCACGAGAGGAGGTGTTAATAATGATTACTGTCCTCGTTGCGCTGGCTGTGGGTGTGGTCTCGACTGTCGTCGGTACAGTCGCTGGCAACTACATCTACGACCGGTACTTCAACCGTAGCAAGCGTTGTTAACCCTCTGTCCGCCCTCTAATCGCAGTCGCAGCGGTTATGGCAAAACGAAGCCCCCGTCGGGTCATCACTCCGTCGGGGGTTCTTCGTTTGTGTTAATCATGCCGGGCTCAATCAGCGATTGGTTTGCTTTTGTTAGGCGTTTGAACTTTATAACAAGCCCGCCGTGTTGTCAAATCAGTTTCCTGAGAACTTGTCGCGGAGGATGACATCGTGACTGCCGCCCTCGACAATGCTGACGGACGACACCAAAGTTATCTTCGCCTTGTCGCGCAGTTCGGACAGATTGAGCGCGCCGCAATTGCACATGGTCGAACGAATTTTGGCAAGCGTGCTTTCGACGTTGTCTTTGAGCGCGCCGGCATACGGAACGTAAGAGTCGACGCCCTCCTCGAAGGAAAGTTTCTTGTCGCCGCCCAAGTCGTAGCGTTGCCAGTTGCGCGCGCGGTTTGAGCCTTCGCCCCAGTATTCTTTGTAGTAGGTGCCGTTGATTCTGATTTTGTCGGTCGGGCTTTCGTCGAAGCGGGAAAAATATCTGCCGAGCATCAAAAAGTCCGCGCCCATTGCTAGGGCAAGCGTCATGTGATAATCGTGGACGATGCCGCCGTCGGAGCAAACGGGAATGTAAACGCCCGTCTCTTTGAAGTACTCGTCACGAGCCCTGCACACGTCAATGACCGCCGTCGCTTGACCGCGTCCTATGCCCTTCGTTTCGCGAGTGATACAGATTGAGCCGCCGCCAATGCCGACCTTGACGAAATCCGCGCCCGCGTCCGCCAAAAACCTGAAACCTTCCGCGTCGACGACGTTGCCCGCGCCGACCTTGACATCTTCGCCGAAAGTCTTGTGAATGTATTCGAGCGTTATCTTTTGCCATTCGCTGAAGCCTTCGGACGAATCGATACACAAAACGTCCGCGCCGGCTTTGAGCAGAGCAGGGACGCGTTCGGCATAGTCGCGAGTGTTGATACCCGCGCCCACGACGTAGCGTTTCTTTTTGTCGATGAGTTCAAGCGGATTGGTTTTGTTGTCGGTGTAGTCCTTGCGGAAAACCATGTAGCGGAGCCGTTGCTTCTTGTCGACGAGCGGCAACATGTTGAGCTTGTGTTCCCAAAGCAAATCGTTCGCCATGGGTAGCGTCGTTGTATCGGCGTCCGCGCAGATTAGCTTGTCGAACGGCGTCATGAAGGTTTGAACTTGTTCGTTGCCCGTCATGCGCGTGATTCGATAGTCGCGGCTCGTCACTATGCCCAAAAGCTTGCCCGTCGGTTTGCCGTCTTCGGTGACGGCCATAGTCGAATGCCCTGTTTCCTTGAGCAGGGCAAGCATTTCGTTTAGCGTCGTCGTCGGCTTGAGGTTTGAATCGCTGGACACGAAGCCCGATTTGTAATTCTTGACGCGGGCAACCATAGCCGCCTGATTCTTAATCGATTGCGAGCCGAAGATGAAGGAAATGCCGCCCTCCTTGGCAAGCGCGATTGCCATTGTGTCGTTCGAGACTGACTGCATTATTGCCGAGGTCATTGGGATGTTGATTAGAAGCTTGCAGTCCTCGCCGCGCTTGAACTTAACCAGCGGCGTAGACAGGTCGACGTTCGCGGGGATGCAGTCTGTGGACGAGTAGCCCGGTACAAGCAGATACTCTCCGAAAGTGTGTGACGGTTCTTGATAGTAAAATGCCAATTCAATCCCTCCCGAAATTTTATTTAGGAATAATCAACATATGGCACGCGTTTGTCTGCAGATTGTCTGCAAAGTTACTTTGTCTGCAGATTTTCAACGAAAACGGCAACAGTTTCTTCCTGTAGTTTTTGCGTATTATGCGTATATAAATCTTGAGTGATTATTGTGCTTGCATGACCTAATCGCCCTGCAACACCCTTTGCCGACGCCCCATTTTCTATCAGCTGTGTTGTATGCGTATGGCGGAACGAATGCGCATTGAGGCCTTCGCGCTTTAACAGAGTCATGAATCGGCTACTAATGATTAATCGCCCGTCGTTTTGCGTGCACACCAACGAGACCTTTTCAGCTGAAGGCGCGGGGAAGGATTTTGGTTGTCGTTGAAGATGCCCGTTTTCTTCGCGGTAAATGTAGACGTAGCTGTCGCCGACGCGCTTTTCGTTTTCGGCTTGCTGAGCTTGCCAACGGAGCAATTCATTGCAGAGAAAATCATCAATCAGAATGTAGCGGTTACTGGATTTTGTTTTCAGTGTACCAAAATAGTAACCTTTGCCGCTCAATCAATTTATTTGCCGCTATAAATTAATCTTTTTCTTCGCGAAGTCTATATCCGACCAGCTTAAGCCAAGCGTTTCACCGAGGCGCATTCCTGTATGATACAACAGCAACAGCGGGATATAAAACGGCGTTCCGAAAGGATATTTTTCAAGCAAGGCGGAAAATCTTTCAGGCGTGATTATCGTCCGCTTAACGACGTTGCGAGGCGCATTTTTCGGCACTTTGATAGCCGCTATGGGATTTGAACTGATTAACTGCGCGGGATAGACAACGTAATTCAGGGCGTTATGAATCAACGTGTAAATGACCGACAGGGTATTTTTCGCAAGCCCTTTCTGCAGGAGCCGCCTCAACCACTTGTCAAGCATTATAGGCGTTAATTCCTGAACCTTAACTTCGCCCAGATGTGGCGCGATGTGATTCTTGAAATGTGACAAATACGTTTGCATAGAGGACGGCTTAACATTCGCCGCCACGACTTTATCAAGCCACTGTGCCATGAAGTCGGCAAGGGATATTGATTCGGAGACTATTCCGATATTGCCGTGCAGGAAGTCTGCATAAGCCAACAAGCCCGCCTTGAGAGCCGCTGATTTAGTCGGGAAGCCGCCCTTTTCCACGACCTTGCGCTTGCCGTTCAGCTTGCCCGCCTCAAAGATATAGCTGAAAGTCTTGCCGCGTTTTCGTGTCCTAATCTGCGCGGTCTTCGCCATAAGAATCACCCGCTCAAAAATTAACCCTCCGCCTTGGAGGGCTTTTTTATTTTCTTCAGAGCTTGTTGCCGCAATTCGAGCAGAACTTAGCAGGCGGCTCGTAATACTTCCCGCAATGCGGGCACAGCCCCGGCTTAGGAAGCGGCGGCATTCGATTCGGCGGCGGGGTGCTTGCCCTTGACGGGCGTGCGACTAAATACACGGGGAAAATGAAAATGCCCAATAGAAAGACGCCGACAGCCCATAGGAAAGGGCACGAGCTACCTCTGCTCCTTGCGTCACTATAAACCCATGCGCTCCAACAAAGAATAATTGCAAGAAGAACAACAAACGTCAACTTTACTAACCTCCTTGAACAAGAGCGACGCCGCGTGAGGACGTTTATTTTTAGCCGTTAAGAATTTCTTCGACGTCGGACAGCATATCGTAAAAGACGCGCTCGCTTAGGATTTGTAAGTCACTGCCTTTGGCGATAAGCTGTTCGGCGCGCTTGAGCTTGTTGCTTTTCCCGCCTTTAACGCCGCTCGAATAATCGAAATCGCCGACGATTAGGAAGTTGGTTGCTTTGGTTACGTTGTTGCCGCAGAGCCCGCCTAAGTTCACGACGATTTGAGCCGCGTCGACGCGCGTGTATCGCTCCAATGCGCCGGTAAAGACGCAGACTTTTTTGTACAGCGGGGAATCAACCATGACGCTATCGCTTTCAGGGCTTAACGTCCGTAAGTCTACTTTGCTCCACTTCCCGCGATTCGATAAATCAATCTGTTTTTCCGCGATAATCGCCGCTAACTTTTGAAGGACGACGTTTGTTGCTTCGCAGTCGGAAACAGCGCGATGGTGAGCTATGCCAATGTCAAAGTAATCGTCTAAGTCTTCAAGCCTGTGGTGTTCCAATTCGGGCAAGACCCGCCGAGCTATCCTCAAAGTGTCGACAAAATCATTGCCCAAAACCCACGCCGAATTGAACGACGTGAAAGTATCGTACAAAAAATTTATATCAAAATTCACGTTATGCCCGACAAGCAAATCGCCTTCAATGAATTGCCACAAATCCTTTGCCACATTATCAAACGTCGGCGCGGAGCTTAGCATTTCATTCGTTATGCCCGTGAGGCTTTCTATATAGCCGTCGACGTAATTGCCGCCGTTGTTTTTCGGAGGCTTTATCAGCGTGTTGTAGCGAGCTACTTCCTGCCCGCCGCGATATTTTATACAGCCGACTTCGATTATTTTGTCATACCTTTGGTCGTAGCCCGTCGTTTCAACGTCAACTACCGTGTAATCGGCAGGAATTTTCAGTAACGACTTCCCTTTTTTACGCTCCGACATAAATGCATCCCCCGAATAAATCATACTGCCGCCGCATGTTGACCCAGCACAGGGCGACGACCAATTTTAAAACGTTTCAGCACACCGCGAACTATAACCCTGTCCTCGGCGTCAATGTCGCGATAATCGTTGAGCAATTCCAATTCGTCACTGTTGACGGGCTTATAGGCATGTTCGCCGTCGTCTATGCCCATTATCAGAAGAGGCGAAACCCTAAGAGCTTTAGCGAGGCTGGCAATTTTGTCGCGGCGCATGTTGTCAATGTCGCCCGATTCCCAACGTGAGACCGTCGCCTCGGTTACTCCTACTTGATTTGCTATTTCCCGTTGCGTAAGAGACAATTCGTTTCTGCGTTTCTTGAGCAATTCACCGACACTAATCTTTTCCACGTCACTCGCCTCCTTTTTGGGCATTATATTATTTCTGCCGCATTTTTGCAACGCGAATAGCTTTGACTGCCAAACCACTTGCGTAAAAGTATTGACTAGACGTAAGCTTTAGTGTAGAATAACTTGCGTATTCGCAAGAAAACCTTGGTTCCCTTCCGCAAATGCTCCATCATCTCTTCGCTCAATAGGAGGCACCATGTTTAAGAAAAACGAATTCCGAGCGGCAATGGCGCGTAAAGAGATAAGAACGTCGGAACTTGCCAAGGAATTAGGGCTTGACCCTGCAACGCTTTTTCGGAAAATTTCCGGGCAGAGTGATTTTTATCGCAACGAGATTGAAAAGATTTGCACGATTCTGGAGTTAAGCCCGCAGGAAACTTTAAATATTTTTTTTGCCTAAGACATTACTTTTCCGTAACACCAACAAGGGAGGCGAGGCTATGAAAGAATTGGTTTTTCTGAAAAGCAATCAGGCGTTGACGACTTCGCTGAAAATGGCGGAGTACTTTGAAAAACGTCACGACCGCGTTTTGAGGGCAATAAGCGCGTCAATTCAAGCTCTCCCCCAAAATGGGGACAGTGCAAAAGCCTTTATCAAGGCGACCTACAAGGACGAGACGGGCAAATCTAATCCGATGTATCTGCTTAACCGCGACGGTTTTATGTTTGTGGCAATGGGCTTTACCGGCGAAAAGGCGGCTCAGCTGAAATGGAACTACATTCAAGCCTTCAACGCAATGGAAGCGGCATTGGCGGAGCGCAAGTCGGAGCAATGGCAGGAAATTCGCTCCGCTACTAAAGTCGGCTATAAGGATTTATCGGCGGCAGTCAAGGAACTTTACGAGTGGGCGGTAAGTCACGGTTGCAAGGCTCCCGAAAAAGTTTTCTATCAGAACTTCGCCAAGCTCATGAATAAGACGCTGGGCATAAATCCTAATTCACGGGACACATTGGCGGCGTGGCAACTTTACGAAGTCGAGAAACTTCAATTCATTGCGCGGGCGATTATCGCAGGGCTGTTGGCGAAGGGCGAAGATTATCACCTGCCCTATCACGACTGCAAGTCGGCGTTCGAGAGCTACGCCCGCCTGTCCTACATTAATCAGAGGTTACTTGAAAATTGAACACGTTAGACTTTGACGCCTTGCAACGATTCACGGCACAGGCGCGGGAACTTCAAGCGATAGTTGCCGACCTGCAACCTTTTCTTGAAACGATTAAGGAACTGGACGGCAAGCCGTTTATCCCCGCCGACAGATTGATTCGGACGAGCGAGGCGGCGCAAATCTTAGGCGTGAGCAAGTCAACCATTGGCGAATTCGTCAAGGCAGGGCTTTTAACGCCCCTCTACGTCAATTCCGACCAGCGTAAATTTTGGCTATCGCAAGTTAAAGCGTTGCCGAGAAAACAACCGTGGGCTATCAAGGAGATAATGACATGAAAGACTTTCTGAAAGACTATCTGCCCGTGGCGGGTGTCGGACTTGCGGCAGGATTCGCGACCGGCATTCTGGTCTACGCGTGGGCATACTTCGCGGTAGTAGGGGGCTGATAACATGCGCAAAATTAAGCTTAAGCCGTTAAAGCGGTTGAGTTTCAAGCCGCCGAAAGACACGGTTATCGCTTACGTCACGCCCGTTGAGGCGGCATTCTTAATGCAGGAGCGTTACGAGGAATACGCTCGCCGCAAGACTTGGGAAACCATTATGGCGAACGTTAGGAGGCTCTGCGACTGTGACTAAAAAGAAAGCCGAAGCCGTGACCAAATGGCTCGATGTGCAGTGCGATGATTATCTTTTCGCAACGAAGGTAGGAGTTTCGGGCTGTATGTCCGCGCTAAACGTCAAGGGCGACTGGACTATCGTCTTGTCTTTCCTTATCACGCTTATCGGCGACGTGCTCAACCGGCTGAAGAAAAACCGCTACGACGTTGCTCACGAGCTGATTATCCGCGCCTTGATTGAGTACATGAAGGCGGAGGCTCCCGAAAAGCCTAAGGAAGAATCTTTGTCCGACAAACAGCGCAAAAAGCGCGCTAAGCACAACGAGGAAATTCTTCAATCATTGGAGGCGGTTTTGTGAAACATAAGCCGCTAATCATTGACTGCGAGGGCTTGAGCCAAAAGCGAATCGGCGAGCTTGCCGATGAACTGGACTTGCTTTTTCGCGATGTTGCCGTGCGCGGGGAATCAATAATCGTTCAGACCGCGCTAAGCAAAGGGCACTACGAGCAGGCGATTGAAACGATTGAACGCTACGGCGTGAGAATCAGCCCCCTTTAAGGGGAGGACAGACCTCCTGTTCACATAGATTCAACCGCAATTGTTGTGATAAAGTAAAGTTGTAACGGAAGTGGCTAAATAGGGGGAGAGGAAAAATGCCACAGATTTACAACGAAGAATTCCGAAAGAACATAGTACGCCTTCACCTTCAGGAAGGTCGCACCTACAAAAGTCTCATTGATGAATTCGGTGTTTCCAAAGCAAGTATTTCCAAATGGTGCAGAGAGTTCAGCAAAGAATGCCAAACCAGCCCGTCTGCTCAAAAGGATTCAGAAATTATGCAGGAAATTCGTAGGCTGCGTAACCGGCTGCAAGAACTCGAAAAGGAAAATGCATTCTTAGAATCAGTGTTCATAAACGATTAAGCAAAGTGTGAATATGAGAAATCTTAGAACAGGTGTTCATAAATGGTAAAAAGTGATATAGTAAATGTACTATGAGAAAAAAATACGAAACAGACTTAACGGACGAGCAATGGAAAGTTATTGCGCCTTTGTTCGTCAACATGCGAAAACGCAAATGGGATAAACGCGAATTGGTCA
>CAMJMR010000045.1 GCA_946407095.1 uncultured Selenomonadales bacterium
GCCATTTTGTTTCACCCGAAATATATTTTATCACTTTTTGTCCACAGTTCCTAGGTGTTCGAGGATTTTGTCCCACAAACCGTTGAGCCGAGCGCGGCGATAAAAGCTGTGCACCGTGAAGACCGGCGGGAAATCGTGCGGCAAATTACGCCACTGACAGCCCGTTTTCACCAGATACAACACCGCATTGACCAATTCTCTCTTATCCCATTTGCGTTTTCGCATGTTGACGAACAAAGGCGCAATAACTTCCCATTGCTCGTCCGTTAAGTCTGTTTCGTATTTTTTTCTCATAGTACACTTACTATATCACTTTTTACCATTTATGAACACCTGTTCTAAGAAAATGCTTGACTTGTAAAAAGCTAGCGTTTATAATCAACCGCGTTGACGGCTTAAGGCATCGACACGGCGGCATAGCCAAGTGGTAAGGCCGAGGTCTGCAAAACCTCTATCCCCGGTCCGATTCCGGGTGCCGCCTCCAGCTTAGTAAATTCCGGCACTGCCGTTTGCGGGAGTGCCTATTATTTTGACAGGGGCAAGAAAATGTTCGAGGATCTCTCCCAAAACATCCAAGAGGCTTTTCGGAAGCTGCGCGGGCGCGGCAAGCTCAACGACGAGGATATTTCCAAGGCGTTGAAGGATGTCCGCATGGCGTTGCTTGCGGCCGATGTCAACTACAAAATCGTCCGCGACTTTGAAAAGTCCGTCAAAGCTCGTGCGCTAGGCACGGAAATTCTCAGCAACTTGACGCCCGCGCAGTCCGTCATAAAGATTGTCGACGAGGAACTTGCCAAACTCATGGGCGGCAAGGCGGCGAAGTTAAACATATCTTCGCGCCCGCCGACGATTATCTTAATGGTCGGGCTCCAAGGTTCGGGCAAAACGACTTCGGCAGGCAAACTGGCATTGCTGATGAAAAAGCAGGGCAAACGTCCCGCGCTGGTTGCCGCCGACATTTACCGCCCCGCCGCTATCAAACAGTTGCAAGTTGTCGGCGAACAGGCGGATGTTCCCGTCTTCACCGAGGACATAAGGGACGCCGTCCAAATCGCCCGCGATTCGATTGCCTTCGCCAACAAGCACGCCCGCGACGTGTTGATTATCGACACCGCCGGCCGCTTGCAGATAGACGAACGCCTGATGCAGGAACTCAAGGACATTAAGGCGACGGTCAAGCCGCACGAAATTCTTTTGGTCGTCGACTCGATGATAGGTCAAGAGGCCGTCAATGTGGCTGAAACTTTCCACAACGCGTTGGGCGTCGACGGCATTGTCCTAACCAAACTCGACGGCGATGCTCGCGGCGGCGCGGCTCTGTCAATCAAGGCTGCAACGGGTTGCCCGATAAAATTCGTGGGCATGGGCGAAAAGCTCGAAGCCCTGGAAATTTTCCACCCCGACCGCATGGCAAGCCGAATCCTCGGCATGGGCGACGTGCTAAGCTTGATTGAAAAGGCGCAGTCGACGATTGACGCCAAGACTGCCGAAAAGATGGTCAAAAAAATCAAGTCGGACGAATTCACCTTGCAAGACTTCCTCGAACAACTTCAGCAGGTTAAAAAGCTCGGCTCGCTCAACGATTTGCTCGGCATGGTGCCGGGGCTCGGCGGGCTCCGCAAAAAGTTGACGGGCGTCGACTTAGACCTCGACGGCAAGGAAGTCAAGCACATGGAAGCGATTATCCTGTCGATGACGCCCAAGGAACGCTCCGACACAAGCATAATCGACGCCAAACGCCGCAAGCGCATTGCCATGGGCTCCGGCACCAAAGTCGCCGATGTCAACAAGCTCCTTAAGCAATTCGACGAAATGCGCAAGATGATGCGCAAGTTCAAGACCACTCAAACGCAACAACAGCAGGCGTCAAAAAAAGTTAAGGGCAAAAAAGGAAAAGTTAAAAAAGGGAAGAATACTAAAGCTAAAATGCCGACGCTCCCGAATCTCGGCGGGATTTTGGGTCAGCTCGGCGGAAAGTTTCCTTTCATGAAGTAGCTAACAATTTTCATCCCACTAAGAAAGGTGGTGAGACAGTGGTAAAAATCAGGCTCAATCGAATGGGCGCGAAGAAACAACCCTTCTATCGCATCGTCGTCGCGGACAGTCGTTCGCCGCGTGACGGTCGCTTTATCGAAATCGTCGGCAACTACGATCCGACCAAAAACCCCGCTGTTGTCAACGTCGACGAGGAAAAAATCATCGGCTGGATTCAAAACGGCGCGCAACCCTCCGATACCGTTCGCTCGCTCCTCAGCAAGAAAGGTATCATGAAAAAAATTCACGAAGAGCGCAAGGCGGCTAAGGTTGCGAAGTAACCATCGAACACTTTAATTGAGGTAGAGGACAATGCAAGAATTAGTTACTGTGCTGGCAAAAGCACTGGTCGAAAAACCCGACGAGGTGCAGGTAGAGGCGGTCGAAGAAGAAGATCGCACGGTTTTGAAACTGCACGTCGCGCAGGACGATATGGGCAGGGTCATTGGCAAACAAGGGCGAATTGCCAAAGCGATTCGTACCATAGTCAAATCCGCCGCAACTCGCGAAAAGAAAAAAGTTTCAGTTGACATCGAATGACAGTCAGGCGCGGTGAGCATTCAGGGCTTGCCGCTTTTTTGTTGGGTGTTGCCCTTTCGTTTGCTAAGCAAAAGGGCTCAAAGACAGCGCGGCTTGTCGTGTCGGCGGCGCGTCCCTTTGATTCGGCATTCAATTAAATTTGTTTTTTTAAATCTACTTTCTTTTGCTCACCCAAAAGAAAGTGGCAAAGAAAAAGGTGCCTCGCGGGGGCGAAGGGGGCAAAGACAAACCCGCGCCGTCCGATAATTTCAGCCTGGCTGCGCCGCACGCAACGTCACGTTGCTAACGCGGCGAGAGGCCGTCATCCATGACGGCCTCTAAATTCGCGATTGTTATTCTCTGATAAAAATTTTTTGGAGGCAAAAGTATGAACAGCATTACAATGACGGTGCCCGTCACGGTCAAAGCTAAGCTCACGGAAAAGTTGCGGGCGCGTATCGTCGAAGAACTCACGAAGGTTATAGACCAGATGACGCTTGAACTTAAGCAAATCGAAATCGACATGCAACGCGAACTTGAACGCTCGCCGCAACACGAGTCGCAAATTCGCAGCTTCTTCAGCAACGAAATGGCTCCTCGGCAAGGCAGACGCGACGACGCCCTCCGCCGCAAGGAAACCATTGAAAAGTTGGCTCTCGGCGCGGAAATTGTTCAGGGCACGACCGAACGCCAAGTCGAACTCAAAATCGGCGACAACCTGCGCGACGCCATGAACGTAGAAATTTTGGTGGAAGATGACAAAGTCATTGCAATCCGCAGCTGAAATAATCGTCGGGAAGGTCGGCGCGGCTCGCGGGCTTGACGGCACATTGAGGATAATCCCGTTGACGGACTTCGACGGACGCTTTGACGCGCTGGAAGAAATTTCTGTCGGCGGGAAAATTTTTGGCGTCGAGGAAGTCAAGCATATAGGCGGGCAGTTGTTCATGAAGTTTGCGGGCGTCGACAATCGCGAATCTGCGCGGGCTCTGACGAATAAATTCTTGACGGTCGACAGGAAGGACGCCGCGCCGCTGCCCGACGGGGAATTTTACACGTTCGACATCATCGGTTGCGAAGTCTTCGCCGACGACAAAAAACTCGGCACCGTCACCGACGTCCTCAAGACCGGCAGCAATGACGTCTTTGAAGTGGACGGCACGCTTTTGATTCCCGCGCTGAAAGCCGTCGTCAAGTCGATTGACATTGCGGCGAAAAGAATCGTGGTCGACGCCAATGCTTATTGACATCATTACGCTGTTCCCCGAAATGTTCACGGGTGTTTTCGGCGAAAGCATTATCAAGCGCGCCGTCGACAAAAATATTTTGGAGATTCGCTTCACGCAACTGCGCGACTTCGCCTTCGACAAGCACAAGCACGTTGACGATTCGCCCTTCGGAGGCGGCGCGGGCATGGTGCTCAAGCCCGAACCCGTTTACCGCGCAGTTCGCGACGTCCTTGCCAAATCCGACGAAAATCTTTCCCGCAAGGTAATTATCCCCGACCCAAGCGGCGCAGTCTTCACGCAAGCCAAGGCCAAAGAACTCGCCGCGCTCGACCAGATTGTTTTCGTTTGCGGGCACTATGAGGGCTTCGACGCAAGAATTTACGACCTCGCCGATGATTTGATTTCAATCGGCGACTACGTGCTGACGGGCGGCGAATTGCCTGCGATGGTTATCGTCGACGCGGTGGCGCGCATGTTGCCCGATGTTTTGGGCTCGGCGGAGTCGGCGGAGACCGATTCGTTCTTCGACGGCATGTTGGGCTTCCCGCAATACACTCGCCCGCGCGACTTTGAAGGCAAGCTCGTCCCTGAAGTCCTCTTGTCGGGCAACCACGCCGAAATAAAAAAGTGGCGCGCGGCTCAAGCCCTGAATTTGACCCGCAGCAGACGCCCCGACTTAATCCGTGCCGAATGATTCAAGCGCGGCGATTGGTTGAAGTTACGAGTGGCACGGCGCGCTATCTGTTTGGTTACTTTTTAAAAGTAACCGCGCTATCTGTTCCGTAGCTTTCAAAGCGACCGCGCGGCTCCAAGCCTTGAACTTGACACGGACACGCCGCCACGACTTAATCAGTGAGGAGTGAGGATTTGGCAATAAATTTGAACGCGGCGAAAGATTCACTTCGTCAAATATTCGGACGCGCCCGCCGTCCCGCTGTTTCCAACACGGCAAAGATTGTGGCGGCGGCAGTCGTCTTTTTGGCTGTGATGGCGGCTTTGGGCGTGGGCATTTACGACAACATCCAAAAGCTGATGAGTCGGCCGGGCACCGCCACGCAGGAGGCTCGCAAGGCCATAGAAACGCACGACTTGGCGAAGTTCAATCAATACGTCGACACGGACGCGTTGCTCGAACAGGCGGCGGCGGAAATTCTAACCGAACAAATAAATTCGTCCCTTGCCCCCGCGACTTACTCCGTCGACGAACTGCAAACGCGCTACGAAAATCAAATGAAGCCCGACTTCATACAATCTGCGCGGGCGGCACTTGAAGAGTACGTGACGACGGGCAAGGTAACTTATCCCGCGACGCTCACCGAGGCGCAAATGTTCCTTAAGCAATCGGGCGCGGCGTCCTGCGAAATAAAAAGCCTCACCAAGCCACGCTTGGAAGGTCACGCGCAATATTCGACCGTCATATTTTACAATCCGCAAATGAAATTCGGTTTTGAGCTGGAGCTTGAGATACGGGAAGACCCGGACGGCAATTGGCGAATCGTCAGCGCGAAGGGCTTTGAAGATTATTTCGGCGGTTATCGCCGCGCGCTAAGGAAGAAACTCGATTCGCTCAATGCGCCGATTGGTCATCAGATGGACGAAATTTTTCTCGTGAAGAGTTTCAAGCTGGAGGGCGCGGGCGGCGACGAATACGGCTTTTCCAAAAACCTAAACGTCTCGATAAAGGCTGATGTGAAGTCTGCCAAGCCGCTGTCGAAAGTTATCGGCAAAGTCGTTCTGCGCAAGGGCGAAAGTGAAAGCGTTGCCCCGTTTGAAATCGATATGACGAACGTGGCGCAAGGCTTGCAGACCTTCAACGTGACGAAGACGCTAAACCCGTTTGTGCGCACCGACGTAGACGCAATGAAACACGGGCTCCGCAAGCGCGACGTTCATATCGAAATAACCGAAATTATTTTCGCCGACGGCAACAATCTGAAAATGCTTGACCGCCTGCCCGATTGAGCGCGTTGAAGAAATTTTGTGACTGTAATATAATCGCCGCGTATTGGCGATTTTTTTTTACGGAGGTGTCGTCTTGGAAAAAATCAATGTTGTACTCGTCGTGCTGAATCCGAATGCCCTTGGACAGACTCTTGAAAGGTTGAATTCTGCCAACGCAAATTTAATCGCGATAGTGGCAGACAACGGCAACAGTCAGCTTTTAAATCTCGGCGTGCAAAAAGTTCCGTTCATTCCATTTTCAGCTGTGCAAAGGCTTTTAGACGCGGGCAAAAATTTCGTTTGGCTGATAAGCGGCTCCGAAGGCAATATCGGCGACCTTTGGAAGTTCAAAAAATTTTTGATGAACTGCGGCATCCCCGAAGCGAATATCGTCAACTTTGAGCTGATGTATACGCTTGAATGGCTCGCCAATCTGCGCTATGTCGAAAAATACGGCGCAGATTTTTTCGCGACGGGAATCAGCTATACCGAAGTCGGTTTGGATTTGCGCTATGTCCCTCACGCTCGCGGCAAGGGCGTCAATCTTTCCGGCTCGAATCAAGATTTGCGGCAAGGCTATCTGACTGCCAAGTATGTTTTTGAGCACGTCAAGCCCGGCACGATTAAGTTTGTCCTAATCGGACTGGCGCCCTACTCTTTCCGCTACAGCAACGCCTAATCTTTTTCCGTTCAACCGCGTAATCTGCAGTACATGCTTGCGCTCAACGTTCCCGAAGAGACGCCGCATGACCGCTTGCTGAAAACCTTAATCAGTGACAACGTGAAAAGATTATTCGCAAACGTGACTGCCGAACAAGCAGATTTAAATTTTGAACGCACCAAAGCCGCCATGAACGCCAATATTCCCGCTAAGGCTCTGATTAATTGGGAAGCCGAATTGGACAACCTGACGAAGAAACTGCGCCCGAAAGTCATTGAGAAAAATTTGAACGTCCTCAAGGACTACATAAAGCTTTGCCTCCAAAACGGCGCGAAACCTGTCGGCGTGATTTTCCCGTTTGCGCCCATAATCCGCCAAAACTATGACGAAGAACTTTTGACGCTCTTCCGGCTGGCGATTCGGCAACCGGAGGAAAGTTACGACTTCACTTGCGTTGACCTGTTCGACTTACCACTCGGCTACGATTGCTTTTATAACACGGCGCATTTAAATCTGCGCGGCGCGGCGTTTTCAAGTACGGCATTGAGTTTGCGTCTCTACGAAAAGAAAATTCTCGCGGTGGAAAATTTCGTCGACATGCCTTACAGCTACTTTACAATGTTGGCGGGACTTTTGCCCAAAGACCAATACAATGCCCTAATCGACGACGTCTTTAAGGCGTCCGCGCAGATGATTCGCCGCAAGGACAAAATCAAAATCGGCTTTGTTTCTTACGATGCGTCGATGTGGTGCGGCGATGAATTGTATAATTTCTTTGCCCGTGACGAACGTTTTGAGCCGACGATTTTCCTTTGCCTGCGCACCGACGAGGGCAACAAAGAGTCTGTTCAAAAAGATTTTCGGCACGGCGTCGAACAATTCAAATCGCGCGGTCTCAACGTCGTGCCTTTAACCGAAAGAACCGCCGCCGTTCCCGCGCAGGACGTCTTGATTTTCCTGACGCCCTATTTGGACGTTCTGCCGAATGCTTTTCAGATGTCGAACATGACTGCGCGGACGCTGACAACGTATATTCCTTACGGTTTCGCTGTTTCACAATTATACGGCTACTTCAATATTCCCTTTATGTTTGTTTTATGGAAAAACTTTATGGAATCGAAAATTGCCCTTAAGCTGTTCGAGGAAAAAAGTAAAATCGGAGCCCCGCGCGGACTTTACAGCGGCTATCCGAAATTGGATACATTCTTTGCCAAAAAACAAAAGCTCAAGTTCAATTGGAAGACGGCGCGGCACAAATCCAAGAAAATTATTTGGGCACCGCATTGGTCGATAGACGAAGGCGTCAAATATGCAACCTTCCAATGGAATTTTCGATTCATGTACGATTTTGCAAAGGCGCACCCCGAAATTTCTTGGGTAGTCAAGCCGCACCCGAATTTGTTGTTTTCGGCAGTCAAGACGGGGCTGTTTCCTTCGGCGGAGGCTTTTGAGGCGTATTTGAAAGCATGGAACGACCTGCCCAACGCGCAGGTATACACGGGAGCTTACTATCAAGCGTTGTTCGCCACTTCGGACGGCATGATTCTGGACAGCGGCTCATTTATCGCCGAATATCAATACGTCGACAAGCCGATGATTTTCTTGTCACGCGACACGCAAAAATTCAACGAGCTTGCCGAAAAAATTTTGGCGGCATCTTATCTTGTCGACGGACGTGATTTGCGCGGAATAGCCACGACCATGCAAAAAGTTTTTATTGAGGGCAATGATCCGCTCAGAGGCGAACGCCGCAAACTTTTCGACGAATATTTGAACTATCCGAAAGCTAACGGTATGCTGGCGAGCGAATTCATCTACAGGAGCATTGCCGACGACTTGAAGGAGGAACATTAACCAAATGCGGCGCGCACTTGCAAAGTCTGGGCGTGAAAAAAATTCTCTTGCTTGCCTCCGAAGGAACGATTCTGTCGGGCATTTACGAAAAGCGATTGACCGCGCGCGGCATTGAATGCATTTCGCCGCCGCAGGAAAAATTTTTCATGTTGAGGAATTTTATCGAGGCAGTCAAGCAAGACAAGTTCACGACGAAGGTAAAAGATTCTTTCGTCGATTTCGTTCAAGGGAAACGTTGATTCGGCGCAAGACGTCATCTTGGGTTGCAAGGAATTGCCGATTATGTATGGCAAGTGCAAGGAACGGCTCGGCGGCATAAATTTTTACGACCCGATGATAATCACGCTTGAAAAGCTGAAGGAAGAATTCGACGCCACGGAGCACGTGAGCTATTAAGAAGGAGCCCGGAAAATCATTGGCAGGCATTGTGGAACGGTCAGAAGATAAATTTTGACAAATTGTCTTCCGAAGACAGATCTTCAACAATGCAGCAGGGGGTTGCAGTGTATTTGAAGTCGGTAGCGGTGCCAATCAACGGCACGACGCACACCTTTGAGCATTTGCGGAAATTTCTTCCGGCTTCGGCGAAAATTATCGACAGACTTGAAATTGACACTCCTGAAGATTTGCGCGACACCGAAAAATTTCTCAAGACCGTCGATTGGTTTTAAGGCGACGGCGCAGGTTGGCTTGAACGTCCCGCAGGAAATTTCTTGCGGGATTTTTTTTGTATGATATACTTTGCCAAATTCGGTAAAATTTTTTGAGGTGATGTCATGAAAAAAAATCCTGCCGTATCCGTGATTGTTCCGCTGTACAAAGTCGAACGGTACGTAAAGCAATGCGTCGACAGCATCTTGGCGCAGACGTTCACTGACTTTGAGATTATCTTGGTGGACGACGCCTCGCCCGACGCTTGCGCTGAACTTTGCCAAAAACTTTACGGCGACAATCCGAAAGTCAAACTCGTTCGCCACGAAAAAAATCTTGGGCTCGGAGCCGCCCGCAACACCGGCATGAAACACGCGCTCGGAAAATACATTTGCTTCGTCGACAGCGACGATTTCATTTTGCCCGCCGCCTTGGAAAAATTTTACGCCGCCGCCGAAAAAAATAACGCCGAAGTCGTTCACTCGGCGGGTTGGTATGTTCTGGCGCAGGAGGAAGTTTCGCCCGTTCGGAAAGAAAATTTGCAGGGCTTGTGGTCGAAATACAATCAGGAAGGCTTCTTGCAACCCAATGCGGCTTACAGGCTGGAGGAATATTGGCGCAAGCTCGGCACATGGGCTATGGCGTGGCTGCGGTTTTGTCGGCGCGACTTCTTGACCAAAAATAAAATCGAATTCCTTCCGATAATCTCGGAGGACGAAACCTTCAGCATCGCGCTGTTTTGCCTCGCGAAACGCTATTACGTCCTGCACGACACGCTTTACGTCTACCGCAAGCACAGCGGCTCTATCATGGACACGAAGTCCGCCGAACAATTTTCCAAAAGCATTCAGTCCATTGCGACGGGCGCGGCTTATCTGAAAAAATTCCTCAATCGCCTCCCTCGCTTTGAAAATGATGAGCAGTGGCGAAAGGGAATGCTCGCCGAATTTTTTAATCGCTTCGTGAACAATCACACGCTACCCTACTACAACAATCTGCCTCTGCAACCCGAAATGACTGCCGCCGTCGAACAGACCTTGAAAAAAATTTTTGGCAACGACGCCGACTTCGTAAGCTATTTCTTCAACGGTTGGCATTCCTTAATGCAACAGACGACGACCTTGCTTCAGCAAAGGAAAACGCTCGCCGCAGAGAATCAACGCCTGAAAAATTTCGCGACGACCCTTGTAAGCGCGCAACCCGCCCTTTTGCGCCTCGCCGAATCAATCAAGTCAGCCGACAAAAGAATTTTCCTCATGGGCACGCCACAACACGGCAACCTCGGCGACCAGGCTATTGTCTTGGGCGAATTGCGCATCCTGCAAGAATATTTCCCCGACCATGCGATTATCGAAATTCCCTACGACTACTTGACGGGCGAACTCGGAAAAATTCTTAACGCGCTCGGCTTCGTAAAGCAAATTCGGCAAGACGACGTTATCTTTCTGCACGGCGGCGGCAACCTCGGAAACTTGTGGCTCAATGAGGAAAATCTTCGCCGCGCGCTGATTAAAAAGTTCGCCGGCAACAAGCTCGTCGTCTTCCCGCAAAGCATTTACTTTTCCGCCGACGCCGCAGGGCGCAAGGAATTGGCGACCGCTCAACAGATTTACAACGCGCATAAGGATTTGCACTTGATGACGCGCGACGAAAACAGTTTCAGCCTCGCGCAGAAAATTTTCCCGCAAGTGCACAATTATCTTTTGCCCGACGCCGCGACCGCCTTGCTGGGGATTCTTGACGACGTCGACGTTGCGCGCGAAGGGGTTTTGTTCGTCCTGCGCGGCGACAAGGAAAAAGTTCGCGACGACAACGAAATTCAACGCCTGCAGAAATATTTGGCCGAACAAAATATTCCGTTCGAGGTCACCGACACTGCCATCGACGGCAAAGTCACGGCGGACACTCGCGAAGAAAAAATCCGCGACGTGCTGATGAAGATTCGCAAAAGCAAACTCGTCGTCACGGACAGATTTCACGGCGTCATTTTCTCATTCATAACGCGGACGCCCGCGCTTGCCTTTAAGTCCTTCGACACCAAAATTTCTTCGGGTATTAAGTGGTTTAAAAATTTGCCGACGATTTTCTACGCCGAAGGTCAAGATTGGGCGGCCTGCGAAGATTTTATCGACGAAAATTATTTCGCCGCCGAGGAAGATAGTTTCGCTACGCTCAACGTCAAAGTCACCACCGACAGCAAGGAAAGATTTTTCCGCGCGCTGGATAAAATTTTCGCTGAAGAAACTCAAGCCGCCGACGTGCCCGCCTTGCCCGAAAGTGTCGCCGACGAAAAATCTAACCGCTTGACGCTTGACGACGTGAATATTGCCGAACGGCGCATAGTCTTCAAGTACAGCGTTCAAGGCGATTGGCAGAAGTATTTCAACAAGGATGCGGAATTTTTTATCGAGTACAGCGAAGACATTTCCGCCGCGCCGAAGGATATTGCCGTCATACCGTTCCTGTGCACCGTCCTGCCGATTGCTTGGGTTTCGGATGCCGAAGTTGTCGTCGAGGCTCTGGACTACGACTTTTATAATCACTTGGAAGAGATTAAGCGCGCCTGCGCCGACATGTACCCGAAAGTAAAATTCGGCGGCAAGTTGACGGTCAAAAACGTTGTGCGCCACGACTACGCGGCGAGCGACGAGACGGCGGTTTTCTTCAGCGGCGACACAGATTCTTTCTACAGCTTGACGGCTCACGCCGAAGAGCATCCGACTTTGATTACGCTTTTGGGCGCGAACGTGAACTTGGACGACAAAGGCTTGAATTCCGTCAGCAGGCACGCGCTCAAGACCGCGCAACAATTCAAGTGCAAAAATCTTTTCATAACGTCGACGTTCCGCGACTGCTTGAAGACCGCAGACGATTGGCGGCACGGCACGGGCATAATCGGTCACGCCGCGCCCTACGCCTATTTGCACAAGCTCAAGGCGATTTACACGACGACGGACAATCCCGTTCGCCTCGGCAAGTGCGTGACGATTCACGACGGCGGCGAAGTCAGCGGGCAAGATAAGATTCGCAGGCTTTGTGAGTTCAAGCGCAGGACGGGCACGCCGATTAAGTTGCGCGTCTGTCGGAAGTTTGCGGGCGAGCGAAATTGTTGCGCTTGCGAGGAGTGTTATCGGACAATCTGCGGTATTTTGGCGGAGGGCGAAAATCCTGCGGAGTACGGTTTCCCGTCGTATTCGTCGAACGTGTTGAGGAGGATGCGTCGCGATTTTCAAAAGCCCGATTTTAAATATCGCCAGCTCACTTGGCAAATAATACAAGCTCGTTTCCACGAACAGCCGGAGAATCTGGCTAAGGCAAAGTATTTGGATTGGCTTATGGAAATGGAGTTTTGAATTCATTCAAAGTCGCGGCAGTAACGGCGTATCTCGTCAAGCTTGGCGTAAAGATTGTCGCCGGGGCAGTTCGTGGCGTTCAAGTTCCTGTGTCCGACGATGACGCCCTTGCCCATGGGGTTTAGCTTGTACTTTTGACACAGCCACGCCGTCAACAGCTTAAGCGAATCAAGCTGCTCGTGTTTAATCTTGGCAACGTCAAAGTTCCCCGCCACGCATATGCCGACCGAATTTTTGTTGTGCTGATAAGCGTGCGCGCCAATCATATTCGGACGCCGCCCTTGCTCAATCGTGCCGTCCTTGCGAATCACGTAATGATAGCCGATGCCCGCCCAGCCGTTGACTTCCTGATGGAACTTGTGAATCTCTTCGGCGGAAGAATCTTTGTCGCCGTCGGGAAAGCCCGCGTGATGTATCACAATCATTTCCGTTGTCGGACGTTCTTCGTATTCGGTGAACTGCAGGAACAACTTCCTAATCGGCGGTTGCCACGTGTCCAAGATGTAAGCTGCCGCCTTTTCGTCGTGCAAAAGCAAGCTTGCCGCGCCGACCGCCAACGCGCGCAAAAATTTTCTTCTGTCCATGAAAGTTTCCTCCAATGCGAAAAAACTCCTCAACTATGCGAATAGCCGAGGAGTTTTTATTTTGCTTTGATGTTCAAATGGCACGCTGGACTTTGCCGGAACGAAGGCAACGAGTGCATACGTTGACGCGCTTAATTTCGCCGTCGACGACCGCACGCACGCGCTGAATGTTCGGTTTCCATTTGCGCTTAGTCTTCAAGTGCGAGTGGCTGACGTTCATACCCGACATCGCGCCCTTTTGACAGATTTCGCAGTAAGCAGACATGTGAATCACCTCTTCTCTGAAAAAAGACGCGCACATTTTAGCACAGAAATTTTCGCCGCGCAAGCAAAATGTTATCGAAGCGAAAACTTTACCGCGCGGGCAAGCTTCGGTACAATGAATCGAAACAGAAACGGAAACGGGGGATGCTCAATGAGAAACGGCTTTGACGGCGACACAATCAGCGCGATAGCGACGGCGGCGGGTGCGGCGGGCGTCGGCATTATCAGAATCAGCGGCGCGGAGGCTCTTGACGTTGCCGATAAAATTTTCTGCGCGGCTGACGGCAAGCCAATCGCTCAAGCCGAAGACAGAAGAATCATTTTCGGGCGCGTGAAAAATTTTTCGGGCGAAACTGTCGACGAGGCGATAGCTCTGATTATGCGGGCTCCGAAGTCCTACACGCGCGAAAACGTCGTCGAATTGCAATGTCACGGTGGCAACGTCGTCTTGCGCGAAGTTTTACGGCTGACGTTGGCGGCGGGCGCGCGTCCTGCCGAAAAGGGCGAATTCACCAAGCGCGCCTTCCTCAACGGGCGCATCGATTTGACGCAGGCGCAGGCCGTCCTCGACGTGATTCAAGCCAAAACTTCCGCCGCCTTGCACGTGGCGCAAAATCAGTTGGCAGGCAAGACTTCAAAGACCGTCCGCGAAATTCGGCAGGCCATTCTGAATTCCGCCGCCCACATCGAAGCCACAATCGACTTTCCCGAAGACGACCTCGACGACGTGACTTTAGCCGCCGTCGACGAAAACATCGCCGCGCAGATTGTCAAGCTGGAGGCGTTCTTGAAGAATCAATCGGCGGGCAGGATTTTGCGCGAAGGTTTAGAGACCGCGATAATCGGCAAGCCCAACGTCGGCAAGTCAAGCCTGTTGAACTTCTTCGCGAAGACCGAACGCGCCATCGTCACCGACATCCCCGGCACGACCCGCGACAGCATTGAGGAATTCGTCAACGTCGGCGGCGTCCCGCTAAAGATTATCGACACGGCGGGCATTCGCAATTCGGGCGACGCGGTGGAACAAATCGGCATTGCCCGCGCCCGCGACTGCGCTCAACGCGCTGAACTTATCCTTGCGCTGTTTGACGGCTCACGACCGCTTGACGCCGAGGACGAAGAAATTTTTAAGCTCTTGCCCAACCGCAACGCTTTGATTCTGCTGACCAAGACCGATTTGCCGCCCGTCACGACCGCCGAACAGATTGCAAAAAAAATGTCCGCCGCGCAGGTGATTGAAGTGTCGTTGAAGAGCGGAGCGGGCACCGATAAACTTTTGTCGGCGATAGGCGAACGCGTCGGCGCGATTGATTTTGAAATGAGTTTCGTCCGTGACGAGCGCGAGGCAAATCTTTTGCGACAAGCCGTGAAACATTTGCGCGAGGCTCAAGAGACGATTCGGCTGGGCGTCGGGATTGATTTCGTTTCGATTGACTTGCGCGCCGCTTTGGAGTGTCTTAGCGAATTGACGGGCGAGGCTGTCGGCGAGGACGTTATCAACGAAATTTTTTCAAAGTTCTGTGTCGGCAAGTAGGAATTAAATCAAGTTCTTTATGTCATTGACGAAATTGTTCAGAGAGCGGACGTAATTTTTCATGCCAGGATGTTCGGAGCATTTTTTGTAAGTATCGCTTGCGGCGGGTAGATAAAAAAATTGCCCTTGTTCACCGAGCCGAACAATTTTGTCGTCCGATAAATCATTGTCGAAAGTTATCAAGTGCCACAGCTCACGAATTTTGAAGTGCGACAAAGTACCCCTATCAGCTTGACTCAATTACTTCCAACGCTCCCGCAACGTTCGCTTGCAACTTATGCCGACAATCCAGCCGTCGCGGCATTTAAACCATTTGTCAACTTCAATGTCTTGGTCGAAATGACTTGGAGCCGTCGTCGATTTAAAGCCGTAGTATCTGAAAATAAAATCCGCAACCGTTTCCAATGACGTGCCGCCGCGAGCCTTTCGCTTTTGGCCCAGACGCCGTTCAAACTCCTGAACGAAAGCTGTCATTATTATGTTATCGTCGAGCTTGCTATGAGGAATATTCAACGCAGACAAGTTTTCGATAAGGCGCATAAATTCCTCAACAACCAGTGCGCGTTCAGCGTCGAGACAACCCTTAACGCCCAAATCATCCCACGTTGCAATTAGCGAATCGATTTTCTCTTCGCCAAAGGTGTCGAGAATATTTTTTGCTGCTGTTTCGCAGAATTTTTTATCGTCGGACGGGACAAGCAGTATTGCGCGATTTATCGGCGTAACTACATATTTTACGGCGGTACAGAAAACAATTACATCTTCAACGGTGTGTATGTCTTTGTCGAGGCGCTGTACGAGATTAAGCGCAAGAATGTACGATTTTGTTCCGCGCCTTGCCATGTTTTCAATTTCGGTCAGCAATGTGTTTTTCAGCAGACGAAATTTTTCTTCGGCGGAAAAATTTTCCTGCGACGCTAAATTTTCCAAGACGGTAACGAGTTCCAAAAGTTGGCGTTCCTTTAGTTTGCCGAGCGCGCCATATTGGTCAGTATTCAAAAGGTAGCGGGAGAACCAGTAAATGTTCTTAAACGGGCTTTTTTGAATCGCCGCGTGGGGCGTCAAGACCATGCCGCCAATCACCTCCGTCAATCCTCGACTGTGCCATTTCGCAATACTTCAGCGACTTTTCAATCAAAATAAAATTTCTGCCAAATTTTTTCGCGCAGACAGCACTTGTTCCAGAGCCAGCGAACGGGTCTAGGATAATTTGTCCGGTCGTGCTTGAAATGATTTTGTCGATAAGTGCTTCGGGGAAAGGCGCGGGATGAGGATTTTTCATTTCCTGCTTGACTTCCCAAACGTCTGTGTTTTTATTTGCGCCCTTAGCCAACTTGAAGGCCTTGTTGCACAGCAAATAAATCTGCTCGGTGGTCGGCAGAAAGTAGCCGGCATTGAAGTTAATCGCGCCGCTCCGTTTCCAGATAATGATTTGTCGCAACGGAAAGCCGCGCACAATTTCGCTACGGTCTTCAAGCAAGCCCTTTTGGACGCGATTCTTGTTGTTGTAGAAAACCGCGCCGTCGTCTTTGATGAGTCGGCACATTTCGGCTACACACGCCCGTTGCCACGCGATGTATTCGGCGTAGGGCATATTGTCTTCGTATTCCGCGTAGCCATTTTTAATCGCAGCGTTCTTCCACTTACCGCAGTTGGTATTTTTCTTCAAGCCGTTGCCAGTGGAATTTAGAAGATTGTAAGGCGGCGAAGTTATCACAATGTCGACGCATTTATCGGGCAGGGCACGCATGACTTCTAAGCAATCGCCGTGAATGATTTTGTCTAGGCAAGCGTCCGCAGAAATTTTCCCGTTGAATTCAATAATCGTTGTCATATCAGCTAAAATACTCCACGCCCGCCGCGAACAGGTGTTGATTTTTTTCGCCGTGAATGTTTTTGGCAACGTGTTCGCCGATTCGCTCGGAGTGACCCATTTTGCCGAAAATGCGCCCGCTCGCGTCGGTTATGCCCTCAATCGCCCAAGCAGAGCCGTTCGGGTTGAAGGGCAGGGCGGCAGTCGGCTTGTCGTCGAAGTCAACGTATTGCGTCGCGATTTGTCCGTTGGCGGCAAGTTTCTCAAGCCAAGCGTCGTTCGCCGCGAATCTGCCCTCGCCGTGCGAAACGGGTATCGCGTGGACGTCGCCGACAGAATTTTTCGCAAGCCACGGAGACAAATTGCTCGCCACGCGCGTGCGGACGTATTGGCTGACGTGTCGACCAAGGCTGTTGTGCGTCAAAGTCGGCGAATCCTCCTCAAGCTCGCGAATCTCGCCGTAGGGCAGCAAGCCAAGTTTAATCAGAGCCTGGAAACCGTTGCAGATGCCAAGAATCAAGCCGTCGCGCTCGCGCAAAAGTTTCATGACTTCCTCGGCAAGACGCGGGTTGCGGAACGTCGCGGCGATAAATTTTCCTGAACCGTCGGGCTCGTCGCCGCCGCTGAAGCCGCCCGGCAACATGATTATCTGCGCGGCTCGAATCCTGTCAATCATGGCGGCAATACTCTCTTCGACCTGCGCGGGCGTCAAGTTCCTCACGACGAAAACATCGGGGACGCCGCCGGCTTTGCGCCAAGCCCGTGCTGTGTCGTATTCGCAATTCGTGCCGGGGAACACGGGAATGAAAATTCGCGGAGCGAATTTAGGGACTAGGGACAAGGGACTAGGGACTAGTTTTTTGTCGGCGCAAGGTTTCGTTTGCCAATCCTTAATGCCCGTCGGGAAAATTTTTTCCAGCGGCTCGGCAAGGGCGCGTTTGACCTCGGCAAGCGGAATTTTTTCGTCGGCAAGGACAATCGCGGGCTCGGCAACAGTTTCGCCAATCAAGCGGAAGTCAAGCTCGTCCGTCGCCTCGACGATAAGACTTCCGTAATTTTTGGCAAAAGTATTTACGTTTCCAAGGGAATTGAAACCTATGTCGTTGCCGATTGACATTTTGGATATCGCCTCGGCAATGCCGCCCGTTTGAAGGCTCGAAGCCGCAACGATTTTCCCAGCGCAGATCAGCTCGTGAACGCGGGCGAAATTTTTCTTCAGGGCGTCGAAGTCGGGCACGCCGTCCGAATCGCGCTTGCACTCGACAAGGTAGACTTTATGACCCGCCGCCTTGAATTCGGGCGAAATGACCTGCGCGGCGTCGACGACAGCCACGGCGAAGCTGACCAGCGTCGGGGGCACGTGAATGTTTTCAAAAGTCCCGCTCATGCTGTCCTTGCCGCCGATAGCCGCCACGCCGAAATTTTTTTGCGCAACGAACGCGCCAAGCAACGCAGCCAACGGTTTGCCCCACTTTTCTGGAACATCGCCCAGCCGCTCGAAATATTCTTGGAACGTCAAGTAAGCTCGCGAATAATCCGCGCCAATCGCCGTCAACTTCGCCAACGAACTCGTCACCGCGTCAATCGCGCCGTGAAAGGGACTGCGCTCCGAAATATCCGCGTCGAAGCCGAATGTCATTGCCGTTGCCGTTGAAGTCTCGCCGTCGACGGGAAGCTTGGCAACCATACCCTCGGCGGGCGTCAGCTGATTTTTGCCGCCGAAAGGCATTAAAACCGTCGCCGCGCCTATCGTCGAATCGAATCGCTCGACAAGACCCTTTTGCAAGCAGACGTTGAGGTTAGGGACTGGGGACTGGGGACTGGGGACTAGTTTTTGTTGCGGAGCCGTGACGCGGGCTTTGACGTGACGCTTGACGCCGTTTGTGTCGAAGAATTTGCGGCTGATGTTGACGATTTCCTTGCCGCGCCAATGCATGACCATGCGCCCGCCGTCCGTGACTTCCGCCACGACGTAAGCCTCCAAGTTCTCGGCGTCGGCAAGCGCAATGAATTTATCGACGTCGCCCGCGTCAAGCACGACAGCCATGCGCTCCTGCGATTCGGAAATAGCAAGCTCGGTGCCGTCCAGCCCGTCGTACTTCTTGCGCACGGCGTCAAGGTTGATGTTCAAGCCCGCCGCCAGTTCGCCAACCGCAACCGCCACACCGCCCGCGCCAAAGTCGTTGCAACGCTTAATCAACGTCGACGCTTCGGGATTGCGGAAGAGGCGTTGAATTTTTCTTTCGGTCGGAGGATTGCCCTTTTGAACTTCAGCGCCCGCCGTCGTGAGTGATTTGGTCGTATGGACTTTGCTTGAGCCGGTCGCGCCGCCTATTCCGTCGCGTCCCGTCCTGCCGCCCAGCAAAATGACTTTGTCGCCCGCGCAGGGACGTTTGCGCACGACGTTGGCTTGAGGAGCCGCCGCAATGACCGCGCCGATTTCCATACGCTTCGCAAGGTAGCCTTCGTGATAAATTTCGCGGACTTGCCCCGTCGCCAAGCCGATTTGGTTGCCGTAAGAGCTGTAGCCTTGCGCCGCGCCGCGAACGATTTTTTTCTGCGGGAGCTTGCCGGGCAACGTCTCGGAAAATTTTTTGCGGGGGTCGGCGGCACCCGTCACGCGCATGGCCTGGTAGACGTAAGAGCGTCCGCTCAACGGGTCGCGAATCGCGCCGCCCAAGCACGTCGCCGCGCCGCCGAACGGCTCAATCTCGGTCGGGTGATTGTGCGTCTCGTTCTTGAACATGACAAGCCAATCTTGCGCGCGCCCGTCGACAATCGCTTTGACTTTGATACTGCAGGCGTTAATTTCCTCGGAGGCGTCCAAGTCGGCGGGCTTGACGATTTTCGCGCCGATAGTGCCCAAATCCATAAGCGAAAAACTTGTTCCTTGTTCCTTGTTCCTTGTTCCTAAAAAATCTTTGAACGCACGGGCAACAACCTCCGCGCCCGCGTCGAAGGCAACTTCGTCGATGGCGGTGGTGAAGGTCGTGTGGCGGCAATGGTCGCTCCAATAGGTGTCGATGACTTTCAGCTCGGTTATCGTCGGCGGGCGGCGTTCGGTGTCGCGGAAGTAGCTTTGACAAAATTTCAAGTCGTCGACGTTCATGGCAAGCCCGCGCAGGTTGAGGAAAGTTTTCAGCGCGTCGTTGTCCAAGGCGTTGAAGTCGGTCAGCGTCTCGACGTCGGGCGGAATGTCGGCGGAAATTTTCAGCGTGGCGGGCAAGTCGAAGGTCGCCTCGCGCGATTCAATGGCGTTAATGCAGTAGGCCTTGATTTTGGCGAAGTCGGCGGCTGTGATGTCTCCG
Source organism: uncultured Selenomonadales bacterium (assembly GCA_946407095.1). Taxonomy (GTDB): domain Bacteria; phylum Bacillota; class Negativicutes; order Selenomonadales; family Selenomonadaceae; genus Quinella. The sequence continues at coordinate 19,746 of CAMJMR010000045.1, forward strand.
CTCAACGAAATGACGCGCGCACTGTGAATGGTCGGCAAGTCTCCGCCCGTGACGAGCTGAACGCATTGGGCGGCAGAGTCGGCGCGCTGGTCGAATTGCCCCGGCAAATACTCAACCGCGAAAGTTTTTTCGGCGTCGATGTCGGCGGGCAAAGCGTCATAAAAATTGTCGACGTTCGGCTCGCGAAAAACGATATCGCGCACCTTGATAAAGTCTTCGTCGCTCAAGCCCTCCACGTCGTAGCGGACAAGCAAGCGCACGCCCGAAAGCTTAACGTCCAGCGTCTCACGAAAATCCTCAAGCAGTTGGCGGGCGGGCACGTCGAAGCCTGCGCGTTTCTCAACGTAAATTCTTTTAACCATAAGCGTCCTCCCGAAAATTTTTGACGTGATTCTATCACAGCGCGCGGGTTTTGCCACTCGTTGACCGCCGAAAATTTTTTTGCTAAAGTTTGCTCGGAGGCGATAAAAATGACAGAGACGATAAGCATGACGTTCAGCAGCGACGACTTGAAGGCGTTCAAAGAGACAACCGGCATGAGCTTTGTCGCTTGCATGAAGCTTTTGATGGACAACGTTAAATACGGCGGAAAACCGGGACTCGACCCGTTCTGGAGCGAAGAGAATCAAAAACACTTGGACAAGTCGATTCGCGAATTTGAAGACGGCAAAGTTGTGGAGTTCAGCGCGGAAGAATGGGAGAAATTCGTCAATGCACAAGAAATTCACTGAACGCGGCTTTGCAGATTATGTTTATTGGCAAACGCAGGACAAAAAGACGTTGAATAAGATAAACCGTCTGCTGCAAGACATCGACAGGAACGGCTACAACTGCGCGGGCAAACCCGAACCGTTAAGAGGCAATCGGTCAGGCTGGTGGAGCGTCCGTATCGACGAGACGAATCGGCTGATATTTAAAATCGAAAACGACACGATAGAAGTGTATCAATACAAAAGCCATTACGGCGACAAATAACAAAAGCCCTTCGGCTACGGTCGGAGGGTTTTTCGTTGGCTGCGCATAAATTTTTTGCCAAGCGCGTAACGAAACGGCGCGGCGGGCGGCGCAGGCTTCGTTTCCTGGTTTAAGGCAATCGGCGGCACTTTGCTCGGAATCGGCGCGGCAGTAGCTTCAATCGCCAATCCTGCGTTGGTAGGCGTGGCAATCGCTTCCTTTGCAAGCGGCGCAAAAGGCATTGTGGATATTGCGACGGAATGATTGTCGACAAGCTAAAAAACCCTTCGGCAAAACGTCGAGGGTTTTTTTGTTTTATCTTGACCCTGCACAAGCTTTACCGTACAATCGGGCGCGGAGGTGTTTCCAATGAAAATTTTTGCTTTGACGTTTCTGATAGCGATGATGATTTGCACGACGACCTTTGCCGAAGAAATTCATCCGCCGACAATTTCCGTGAGCGGCGAAGGCACCGTGGAGGCTCAACCCGACCGCGCCACCATTTCCGTTGGCGTCGTCACTCAAGAAAAAAATCCCTCCGCCGTCCAATCTTCAAACGCTCGCGCCGCTTCGTCCGTCATCAATTCAATCGTTGCGTTAGGCATCGAACGCCGCAACATTTCCACCGGCAATTACAGCTTCAATCCCGTCTATCGCCACACCGACAACGGTAAAAGGATTCTTGAAGGCTACGAGGCGACCAATTCCGTGACGATTATCGTTGACGACTTGAGCCTCGTCGGCAAGATTATCGACGCCGCCCTTTCGCACGGAGCCAATCGCGTCAACAGCTTGAACTTCGGACTGCGCGACAAGGCCGCTTATCAAGACCAAGCGTTGAGGCTGGCCGTCCTGGACGCCAAACGCAAGGCTGAAGTTGCCGCCGCCGCCCTCGGCAAAAGTATCGTAAGCGTCCGCTCGGTGTCGATTAATTCAAGCAACGTGTCCGCGCCCCGCAACTACAAAATGGCCGCCGCCGCTATGGAAGATGCCGCCGTCGAATACGATACGCCGATTGAAAGCGGCACGTTGACTTGCTCGGCGAATGTCCACGTCGAATTTGAAATCAGCCGCTGATTGACTTTGCATTGGGCTAAAGCTATACTTGCACAGCGCAAAAACTTCAATCGCAAGGAGGAAATTTTTATGCGAGGAAAATTCTTGGCCGCGCTGACGTTGGCGGTGACGATGTTGTTCACGGGCTGCGGAGGCGGCGACTCGGCGGGCGGCGATAAACCTGCGGCGGGGTCCGAAGTCACGCTCAAAATCGGCGCGACGCCCGTCCCGCACGCGGAGCTTTTGGAAGAGATTAAGCCTGACCTTAAGGCGCAGGGCATCAATCTTGAAATCGTCGAGTTCAACGACTACGTTCAGCCGAATATCGCGCTCAACG
>CAMJMR010000046.1 GCA_946407095.1 uncultured Selenomonadales bacterium
TTTTTTTTGCTGCTATTCTTCTCTGGTTAAAATGAATTGTCCACAGTTCCTAGGAGGCGAACGATATGGCAAGCGGCAAGTGCGGCGAGAAGGTAATGTGGCGGCTTGAAGGCAAGATATTGACGATAAGCGGCGAAGGCAAGATGTTCAACAATGACGATATGGCGGAGAGCTTTTCCGATAACGGAATCGTCGAGCAGCTTGTTATAGAGGCGGGCGTCACTGCCGTAGGGAATTTTGCTTTCGGCTTTTGCGACAACTTACGGCGCGCGGAATTGCCTGACAGCGTAGTCGAGATTGGCACGAGCGCGTTTGTTTTCTGCGGCAAGCTGGCGGAGATAAAATTTTCCGCCAACGTCGTGACGATTGGCAAGTCGGCATTCTGCGGCTGTTGGAGCTTGGCGGAAATACGCTTGCCCGAAAGTCTCATCGCCATAGGCGAGGATGCCTTTACTAATTGTTCGGGCTTGCGCACGATAAAAATTCCCGGCGGCGTCAAAGAAATTCGCGACAAGACCTTTCAAGGTTGCGAGCAGCTGGAGAAAGTCACATTGCCCGCCGGCTTGAAGAAAATCGGCAGCAGGGCGTTCGCGGGTTGCGAGAGCTTGACCGAAATAAAAATCCCCGCCGGCGTCGTCGAAGTCGGCGAGGAGGCTTTCGCTCAATGCGCGAATCTCAAAACGATTTACTGTGCGCCGAGTTGCGGCTTTGAAGAAATTTTGTCGAACGGCAACGACGCGCAAATCATCCACACGACAACCGCGCCCGCCGAGCCGCTGTGGCACCTTGACGGCGATACCCTTACGATAACCGACGCCGACATACTGAAACGCTTGGCGCACGACCAAATGGCTCCGTGGTTCGACAAGCGCGATACTATCAGAAAAATTATCATCGAGACAAGACTTTGACGGTCGGCGGCGTCCGCGAAATAAAATTTTACCGCTACGGCAAGCTGCCCTGGGTCAAGCGTCACGCTTGCGCCGCTTTCAAAGTAGCCGACACGTTGCTTTTCATCGTCACGTTGCCGGCGATTTTTTATTTCGACGTGATATAATCTTCCCGATAAAATTATTTCAGGAGGACTCGGCATGAAGAAAAAATTCGGCATGGTCATCGGCAACCCGCCCTACCAAGACGACACCACCGGCGATAACAAAACTTTCGCGCCACCCGTCTACAATATCCTGATGGAGGCGGCGCACAAGGTCGCCGACAAAACAATCCTAATCACGCCGGCGCGGTTTCTCTTCGACGCGGGCGCAACCCCCAAGGATTTCAACCGCCGTATGCTTAACGACCCGCACTTCAAGGTTTTGGACTACGCGCCCGACGCAAGCAAATACTTCAAGGGCGTAGACATCGAAGGCGGCGTCGCCATTACCCAATACGACAACACCAAAACTTTCGAGCCGATTGGCACGTTCACGCCGTGGCAAGAACTTAACACCATTCACCGAAAAGTTTGCGTCGACAATCCAAACTTCCGCCCGCTCAGCGAAATTATTTACTCGCGAAAAATTTTCAAGCTCACCGAAAAATTTTACGAAGAGAATCCTGCCGCGCCAACGTTCTTGAAAGACGGCAACAATTACACGATTGGCTCAAATGCTTTCAGCGGGATGTCCGATTATTTTTTCGACGCGAAGCCCGACGACGGCAACGAATACATTCAAATTCTTGGTCTTGAACAAATGCAACGCGTTTATAAATGGATTCGCCGAGATTATGTCAACGAGCCCGCGCCGTTTACAAAGTGGAAAGTTTTTCTTTCGAAAGCATTCGGACGAAGCAATCTTGGCGACAAACCCGGACAGCTTATCAGCCCGCCTGTTATCGGCGAGCCGTCCGTTGGAGCTACGGAAACTTTTATCGCAGTCGGAGCCTTCGACAGCCGCGCAGAGGCGGAGGCCTGCCTTGCTTACGTCAAAAGCAAATTCGCCCGCGTCATGCTAGGTGTCTTGAAGGTTACACAATCTAATACCGCTGATAAGTGGGCGAAGGTGCCTTTGCAAGATTTCACGGCGGCGAGCGACATTGATTGGCGTGGCGAAGTCGACGAGCAACTTTACCGCAAATACGGGCTGGAGTCGGCGGAGATTGAATTCGTCGAGCGGCACGTCAAAGCAATGGCATGAGGAGCTAGGAGCTGTGATTATCGAACGTTGTAGCGCGTCATCTGCCAAGTCACGCTGTTTTCGGCTTTACTTTTCGTCAATGCTCTTGTATCATACAAAAATCAGTTTTAAGGAGGTTTTAGCTTGGTTATCATAATGAATCCGGAGGCAACGTCGCAAAACATTGCCGAGGTCATTAAGGCGATAAAAAGCGTCGGCTTGGACGCGAAGATAATGGAGGGCGCGCAACAGAAAATTGTCGGCGTCATTGGCGATAAGACGAAGCTTGCCAGCGTGGCGATTGACGCATTGCCGGGCGTGGAAAGTTCCGTTGCCATTTCCAAAAGCTACAAGTTGGCGAGCCGCGAATTTCATCCGCAATCGAGCGTTGTCGACGTGAGCGGCGTCCCAATCGGCGGCGGTGTGCCCGTCGTCATGGCGGGTCCTTGCGCGGTCGAAAGTCGCGAACAACTTTTGAAGGCCGCGCAGATTGTCAAGGACGGCGGAGCCCAATTCCTGCGCGGCGGCGCGTATAAGCCGAGAACTTCGCCGTATTCCTTCCAAGGGCTTGAGGTCGAAGGCTTGAAGTATTTGGCGGAGGCACGCGAAGTCACGGGCTTGCGAATCGTCACGGAAGTCACGACGGTCGAAGGCATTGCGCCCGTTGCCGAGTACGCTGACATGTTGCAAATCGGCGCGCGGAATATGCAAAACTTCGGCTTGCTTAAGGAAGTCGGCAAGTGCAAGCGTCCCGTCCTGTTGAAGCGCGGGTTGGCGGCGACGATTGACGAATGGCTAAATGCTGCCGAATACATAATGAACGCGGGCAATCCCAACGTCGTGCTGTGCGAACGCGGCATTCGGACTTACGAGACTTACACGCGCAACACGCTGGACTTATCGGCGGTGGCGGCAGTCAAGCACCTTTCGCATTTGCCGATAATCGTCGACCCTTCGCACGGCACGGGCAAATGGCGCATGGTAAAACCTATGGCATTGGCGGCGATAGCGGCGGGCGCGGACGGGCTCATGATGGAAGTGCACCCGAATCCTGCGCGGGCACTTTCCGACGGGCAACAATCGCTGACGCCCGAACACTACCGCACCGTCATGAACGGCATAAAAAAATTGTCGGCGTTCCTGCGCGAAGAAAATTTGCTGACGCTCGACGAAGGTTGAAACACTTTTAACGGAGGAAAAATTTATGATACGCAAGGGAATAATTTTGGCGGGCGGCTCGGGCACGCGTCTTTACCCGCTGACCGAAGTCGTCTCGAAACAGCTGATGCCGGTCTTCGACAAGCCGATGATTTACTACCCGCTGTCGACGCTGATGTTGGCGGGCATTCGCGACGTGTTGGTTATCACGACGCCGCAAGACTCGCCGCTGTTCAAGTCATTGCTCGGCGATGGCTCACAGCTCGGAATGAAAATTTCCTACGCCGTTCAGCCGAAGCCCGAAGGTTTGGCGCAAGCATTCCTTATCGGCGAAGAATTTATCGACGGCGAAGGTTGTGCGCTGGTTTTGGGCGACAATATCTTTTACGGCTCGGATTTCGCGAAACTCGTTCAGCGGGCGGCTACTCACGACGACGGCGCGACGGTCTTTGCTTACTACGTCAACGACCCGCAAAATTACGGAGTCGTCGAATTCAATCGCGAAACGGGTCAGGCAGTCAGCTTGGAAGAGAAACCTAAGGAGCCTCGCTCGAATTACGCGGTGACGGGGCTTTACTTCTACGACAAGGACATTGTCGACGTTGCCAAAGCGATTAAGCCTTCGGCGCGCGGCGAGCTGGAAATAACCGACGTGAACAAAATTTATCTGGAGCGCGGCACGTTGCGCGTAGAAAAAATGCGGCGCGGCTACGCTTGGCTCGACACGGGCACGCATGAATCGCTGTTGCAAGCGGGCGCTTTCGTCCACACCATTCAGACGCGGCAAGGCTTGAAAATTTCCTGCATTGAGGAAATCGCCTATCGCATGGGCTACATCGACGAGGCACAGCTGTTGAAGCTCGCCGAACCGCTCGCCAAGAACGAATACGGAAAATATCTGCAACGGCTGGCGCGGCACGGCAAGTGATTCGTTAGCGCAAAAAAATAAGGCGGTAAGACTTTTCGGAAGTCTTCCGCCAATTTTTTTTATGGAAAGGTGATATTACCTTGTGGGAGGCTTGTGACGGGGATGTTGAGGCATAAGGTCTTTGACGTCGACGCCGAAAGACTTCGCCACGTCTTCCCAAGTGTTGTTAATCTTGCGCTTGCCCAGGACGCTCTTAACGTCCTTGCCCGACGCTTTGGCTATTTTCGCGGCAACGGCAATGTCGCGCGGGTCGTAGCCGTCCTTTAGCAGGCTTCGCAAAGTCTTCACGTCGACGCCAGCATGTTTCGCGAAACCCTCCTCGCGTTCCTGCTTGAAGAAGTTTCGCATTTGTTCGCGGGTGATGCCCAACTTGTCGGCGACTTGCGGCCAATCGACTTTCATGGCCAACACGTCCAAAAAATTTTTGCCGCTCAGCTTAGCCAAAACTGCCGCGTGTCGAACGTCCTCTATGTGCACGCCGTTGTTTAAAGCCGTCTCGACCTGCGCGGAATCAACGCCGTACCTTTCGGCAAAGAACTTCGCCCAGCCGCCGATATGTGCCGCCTCTTCCGCTTGCCAATCATTATCGTCGTCGGGCATTTCGGGCGGTGCCGCCAAGGCTTGTGCGCCCGTCAGAAGCAATGCGCCGCTCAAAAGTCCCGTGAGAATTTTTTTCTTGAAGCTGCTCATACAAACTCACCTCGCGCAAAGTATAAACTAAAGCCGCGTGTTTGTCCTTAGCCGCCGATTAAAAATTTACAGACAACAGACCTGCCGAATTCATTTTACATCGGAGGCGGAGGCATACGACGACCGCCCATGCCGCCTTGAGTGGTTGTCTTTTTGGCGGAAGCCTCGTAAGTGGTGGAAACGTCGTCGCCGGGCTTCAAATCGCCGCCCGTCACTTCAACCGACTCTTCGCCGTAAAGCCCGACCGTGATGTAAACTTTTTCGGCAACGTCCTTGCCCTGCGCGTCCTTGGTGATTCGCTCGACGTAGGAGCCTTGCGCATCGGCCTTGAGGGCGGCTATCGGCACGCAAAGCGCGTCGTGGACGTAGCCGACCACAATATCAAGCCGCGCAGTCATTGCGGGCAACAAAAGATTTTCGTTGTCGGGCGCGGCGAACGTCACGTAGTAGTAGATGACGGCGTTGCTTGAACTGCTTGAACTCGTCGAAGAATTCGTGTCCCATGAGTTGGCGGTGTCGGTCTGCGAAATTTTTGTAACCTCGGCGTCGAAAATTTTATCGGGGTAAGCGTCGACGGTGAAGGTTGCACGCTCGCCCACGCGGACGCTGCCGATATCGGTCTCGTCGACTTTCGCCTTGACAAGCTTCTCGCTCAAATCGGCAATGCGCATTATGACGGTAGGATTGGCGTTGCCTTGGACGGCCATGGTGCCGGGGGTTTTGGGCTCGCCGACGACAATGCCGTCCATGGGCGCGGTTATGACGGTCTGATTGACATCGTCCTCGGCAAGCTCGACGGCTGATTTGGCTCGGTCGTATTCGTATTGCGCGTCCTGCAATTCTTGCAACGACTTCGCGCCGATATTGTAAAGCCGCTCCGTCCGCTCAAGTTTTTGGCGGGCGTTGGTCAAAGTGAAGTTCGCCTGGTCAAGCTTTGCCTCGAAGTCCTTGCCGTCCAGAATGGCAACGACTTGCCCCTCGGTGACGTGGTCGTTTTCCTCGACAAGAATTTCTTTGATACGTGCCGTGACTTTGCCGCTGACTTCGACGCTTTCGCGCGGCTGAACCGTGCCCGTCGCCGAAACCGTTTTAATCAAGTCCATGCGCATGACTTTTGTCGTCTCGTAGGTCTTGACGGTCTCGGCAACGATTTTCTGATTGTAAAAGTAGTAGCCCGCCGCCGCGCCGATTATCAAGACGGCAACGATTAAAATTTTCCACTTCATGAGAAAAACTCCTTAAGCCTCGCCCAAAGCCTTAAGCGTGTCTCCGACGGCGTGGGCAAGGTCGAAACTGTAGCGTGCCACATCGTAGCGCGCGCTGACGTTATTTTTTTTCGCCGTCGAAAGCGCAACCTCGGCGTCCAAAATGTCAAGCAGAATGCCTTCGCCCGAATTGTAGCGCTCGGTGGCAATGTAGCGTTCCTCCTCGGCAAGCTCAACCGCCTTTTGCGTCGTCGTCAAGCGAAGCAGAGCGATTTTTAAATTTTTGTGCGCCGTGACGACCGACTCGTGAACGCCGTCAAGATTTGCGTCAAGGGCAAGCTTAAGCCGCTCGACTTCAACCTTGGCCGACTCGACCTCCGCGCGCGTGATGCCGCTGTCGAAGATGCTCCACGACGCGCTTATTCCCGCCGAAGCATCGGGGGTAATGTGCCAACGCCGCGACGCCGCGCTGAAATCGGTGCCGACGTTCGCATTGACGCTTGGCAACCAGCCCGACTTCGCGCTTTCAATGTCAAGCTCGCCCTGTTCGATTCGCAACGCCGCCGCCTTCAAGTCGTAACGATTTTCTTCGGCCTCGGCGATATATTTTTCCACGTCCTCAAGCGTAAGGTGCGTGTCGAAGTCCTCGACCGTCAAGCTCGCTATTGAATCCGTCGACATCAGCGCGGCAAGGTTAGTCAGCGCGACCTCGTAAGCGGCATGGGAACGGGCAGCTGTCTGCAAGGCGTTGCTGGTCTCGACCTGCGCGCGCAACAAGTCAATCTTTGCCTTGGCTCCTGCCGTGTACTGCGCGGCTATCATTTTTTCGTGCGCCGACAAATTTTTTTCGGTTTCCAAATCGACTTTCGACGTGGCAAGATTTTCCAGCGCGTTGACGTAGGCGGTCACCACTTGGTAAATCAAATCGTCCTGCGCCTGCGAAAAGTCCAGCTTTGAAACTTCAATGCCCAATTCCGCCGACTTTATCGCCGCCTCCAGCCGTCCGCCCGAATACAGCGGCATCGACGCGCTCAAGCCCGCATTCGCTCGCTCGGAGGCCTCGGTGCCCTCTGTCTTCGACGCGTTCACCGAACCCGACGCGCTCACCGTCACGCCCTTGCGACCCCGCGCAGATTTCAGCGACTCTTCAGCCGTGCGGATTGACTGTTCCGTTCGTTGCAGGCTTGGGTTGTTTGTCAACGCCGTTTGAACCGCCTCCTGCACCGGCAACGCTTGCGCGGGCGTCGACAGCAGGAACATTGTTAGAATTGCCGTCAGAAACTTTTTCATTGCTGCTCTCCTTGACAATCGGTCTTTCTTTAGCCAAGTTTATAACCTCATCGGCAGTTACGGTTTGCGCCGCCGATTTTTTATCGTCGACAGGTTTTTCGACGGGCTCGGGCTTTTTTGCAGGCTCAAGGTCTTCGTTGAGCGTGGCGGACAGTGCCGCTTGAGCCTTACGGAATTCGCGCAGAGCCTTGCCTATGGCTCGCCCGACTTCGGGCAACTTGCCCGGACCGAAGACTATCAGCCCGACAATTAAGATTACGATGAATTCTCCCGCGCCTATACCGAACATGCTTATCGCCCCCAAAATTTTTCGCGCCGATTATATCATGCGGGCAAAGTACGATTCAAACATTTTTCAGGAATATTTTTCGGTTGTTGACGCCGCGTATTCAGAGGCCGCCCGCTGCCGTTGCTCCGCTACTGAATGTGACAAACGGCAGAAATATTTTCCTGCGCCGAATGCAACACGCCCTTGAAAAGGTTATTGTCCCTGTTGTATAATCGTGACACAAATTTTCAATCAATTTTGCAAGGGGGAAACTTTGATGATTTACACCGTAACTTTCAATCCCGCGATTGACTACATCATTCGGCTCGAAAAGCTCACGCCCGGCGCGATTAACCGCGTGAACTATGAGCAGGTGCTCGGCGGCGGCAAGGGCGTCAACGTCTCAATCGTTTTGGGCAACCTCGGACACAAGTCGACGGCGACGGGCTTCCTCGCGGGCTTCACGGGCGATGAGATCGTTCGCCAGCTGCGCGAATTCAACGCGGCGGATGACTTCGTCAAGCTCGACGAGGGTTTCTCCCGCATCAACGTCAAAATCAAAGCCGACGTCGAAACGGAAATCAACGGTCAAGGACCCAAAATCAGCGACGCCAAACGCGAAGAACTCTTCAAGAAGCTTGAAAAGCTCGGCAAGGACGACACGCTGATTCTTTCGGGCTCAATCCCCAACACGCTCCCCGATGACATGTACGAACAAACGCTCAGCCGCATTCAGGGCAAGGGCATTCGTTTCGTCGTCGACGCGGAAAAAGGTCTCCTCCTCAAAGTCTTGAAGTTCAACCCGTGGCTCATCAAGCCCAACAATCACGAACTCGGCGATATGTTCGGCGTCAAGCTCAAAACCGACGAAGAAATTGTCACCTACGCCAAAAAGCTCCAGGAAAAGGGCGCGCGCAACGTTTTGATTTCCATGGCGGGCGACGGCGCGATTTTCGTGCCCGAAGGCGGCGCGACGTTCTTCAAATCCCCGGCTCCCAAAGGCAAGCTCGTCAACTCGGTCGGCGCGGGCGATTCGATGGTTGCGGGTTTCGTTGCTGGCTACATTGAAAGCAACGGCGATTACGAAAAGGCATTCAAAATGGGTCTTTGCACGGGCTCGGCGTCCGCGTTCTCCGAAAACCTCGCCACTCGTCCCGAAGTCGAAGCTCTTTTGAAGACCCTCTGACCCCTTGCCGAATAAACGACACAGGAGGTTCTTCAATGAAAATAACAAACTTCATTTCCAAAAAATCAATTGCGCTGAACGTGCACCCCGCCGACAAAAACGAAGCGATTGACATGCTGGTCGATTTGCTCATGACGGCAGGCACGATTCGCGACAAGGCACTGGTTAAGCGCGACGTTCTGCGCCGTGAGGCTCAAGGCTCGACGGGCTTGGCGAACGGCTTGGCGACTCCGCACGCGCAAAACAGTTCGGTCAAGAAGCCGTCAATCTCGATAATCACCGTCCCCGAAGGCGTCGAATTCAATTCGCTCGACGGCAAACCTGCGCGGCTTTTGATGTTGTTCGCTGCGCCCGAAAAGGCCGACGATGCCGCAATGACGAACATGGGACGCCTGGCGGTCTTGCTCATGGACGACGAGTTCAAGGAAAATCTTATCAAGGCAAGTTCGCCCGCCGAAGTCATTAAGATTATCGACGACAAGGAAATTGCCCGCGCCAAAGCCGAAACCCCCGAACCCGACGTCTCCGCCAACACCAAGATTATCGCGGTCACGGCCTGCCCGACGGGCATATCGTCTTCGTTCATGGCTCGCGAATCCCTTAAGCAGTGCGCGGAAAAATTGGGCTTGAGCATACGTGTCGAAGTGCACGGCGCGGCGGGCGTCTATCACGCGCTGTCTGACGAGGAAATCAAAAACGCCGACGTCGTCATTGTCGCGGCAAGCAAGCGCGTCCCGTTGGCGCGTTTCGACGGCAAGCTGATGATTCAGACGGCGGTCAACACGGGCATTCGCAAGCCGGAACAGCTCTTCAACCGAATCAAGGCGGGTCAAGCGCAAGTCTTCCACGCCACCGAAGACGATACGACTTTGGGCGAAAAACTTTTCAACAAAATCAAGAGTATCTTTTCATGAGACCGATAAAAATTTTTCTGCTTGCAACGGTGTTCGTCGTCGCCGCGCAGGTTACGGCATTGGCGGCGAACACCGAGCGGCTGGAGATAATCAACGACACGGGTCAGCTTATCGAGTCGCTGTACATTGCGCCGACGGGCAACAGCAATTGGGGCAAGGACTTCGCCGAAGGAAGGCCTTTCGACGCCTATCAAAAGAAAATCCTCAAGTACAATCCCGCCATTCGCTACTTCAAGATAAAGTTCAGGTTGTGGGACGGTCGCGAGGTCGTTTGGGACGGCAACAATCGGCTTGACTTCGCGGGCGCGTGGCGGCTGATTCTCTACAGCGGCAAGCGGGACGAAATTAAATACACGCTCTACAAAATGCCCGACGCAAAATCCAAGCGCAATAAGTCATCCGATTGACGAGGAGGCTTGACGGTTATGATTAATTTCCGCACGCCCGCGCAGGTCGTGAAAGTTTTGGCTTTGGCGGCGTTCCTGGTCGCGGCGGCTCAAGTGACGGCCTCCGCCGAAGAGTGGAAGGATTGCGAGCTGTTCAACTTCACGGATCGCACTATCAGCCAAATCTACATGTGCGCGGCGGACGTCGACATCAACCAATACGGAAAGAATATGCTTGAAGGTCGGCAGCCCTTGAAGAACGGCGAAGGCATTGCCGTCCAGTATCCTGCCGAACACCGCTACTACAATTTCAGAATCGTTTTCGATAACGGCGACGTCGTCGATTGGAAAAACTTCGATTGCGCCGACATGCACAGGGTAACTTTTTTCAACGACGGCGCGGAATATAAAATCAGAGCGAATTAATCACGCCGGCAGTTGGCGAAGTTAGATTGACGCGGAGGAGTGGTTATCATGATTAAAGCCCGAATCGTTGCGATTTTTATGTTGGCAGCGTTTCTTGTCATATCGGCGCAAAGCGCGGCTTCGGCAGAGGATACTGAACTCCTTGAGATAATTAACGATACGGGACAACCCATTTGGGCTTTGTATATCGTCCCCGCAGGGCAGCAAGACGCCGATTGGGGAAATGACCTTGTCGGCGACGGCGTGATGGATCAAGCCGACCGTCGAATTATCTATTACGACCCCGCCTATCGCTACTACCATGTTAAATTCATTCTCGACAACAAGGAAGAATATATCCTGCCGAACGTCGACCTCTTGGACGCGTGGCGCATAAACATCATTTACGACGAGGCGGAAATGGCATTCAAGATTAACAAAAACGCACGCGGCTGATAACGTCAACAGTCGGCGGCTTAGCGTCGTCGATTGAAATAACCGCCGTCTTCGGGCGGCGGCAGAAATTATTTATCCGTATATCTTTGTAGTAAGGAGAAGTGCACTATGAGAGTTACCGATTTGCTCAAAAATGCGAGCATCGACCTCGGTGCCCAAGTCAAGGACAAGCAGGACGCAATTTCGCACCTGGTAGACTTGATGGAAAAGGGCGGCAACCTCAAGAACAAGGAACAGTACAAAAAAGACGTCCTTGCTCGTGAGGCGTCCGGCACGACGGGTCTGGGCGACGGCATCGCGACGCCGCACGCCAAATCAGCCGGCGTCAAAGCACCCGGCTTGGCCGCAATGACAATCCCCGACGGCATCGACTTCCAATCAATGGACGGCAATCCCGCGCGGTTGTTCTTTGCCATAGCGGCACCCGACGGCGGCAACGACGAACATTTGATGATTCTGTCGAAGCTCGCCACAATGGTCATGGACCCCGACTTCAAGGAAGCTCTGATTAAGGCTACCACGAAGGAAGAGTTCCTCAAGATTATCGACGACAAGGAAGACGGCAAGTTCCAGGCACCCGAAAGCGCGTCGTCCGCGCCCGCAGCCACTGCCGACCACATTCAGATTTTGGCGGTCACGGCTTGCCCGACGGGTATCGCGCATACGTTCATGGCGGCGGAAAGTCTCGAACAGCACGCCAAGAAACGCGGCATCTCCATTAAGGTTGAAACGAACGGCTCGGGCGGCGCGAAAAACGTCTTGACGGCCGACGAAATCGCGAAGGCCGACGGTATTATCGTCGCGGCGGACAAGAACGTCGCAATGGCTCGTTTCGACGGCAAACGCGTCGTCATAACCAAAGTCGCCGACGGTATCAACAAGGCCGACGAACTCATTGATAAGGCGTTGGGCGGCTCGGCTCCCGTCTATCACGCGAAGGCGGGCGAATCCGCAGGCGATTCAGGCGGCGGCGGCGGCGAAAACGAAAGTATAGGCCGCCAAGTCTATAAGCACCTCATGAACGGCGTCAGCCACATGTTGCCGTTCGTTATCGGCGGCGGTATCTTAATCGCGATATCATTCCTCATTGATGGCGCGTCCGTCGACTTGAACAGCCTGCCTCCCGAAGAGCGCGGGAAATTTGGCTCGATAACCCCGGCTGCCGCGACTTTCATGGGCATAGGCGGCGCGTCCTTCGGATTCATGTTGCCTGTCTTGGCGGGCTTTATTTCCATGTCTATCGCTGACCGTCCCGGTTTGGCGGCGGGCTTTGTAGGCGGCGCGTTAAGTGCCTCCAACGGCTCCGGCTTCCTCGGCGCGTTGTTGGCGGGCTTCCTCGCCGGCTTTATCGTCAACTGGCTCAAGAAAGCTTTAAGCGTCCTGCCGCCCTCGCTCGAAGGCACCAAGCCGATTCTGTTCTACCCGCTGTTGGGCGTCCTGATTATCGGTTTGATTTGCAACTTCGTCATTGGTCCTCCTGTTGCGGGTATCAACGAGGCTCTCAAGAATACGCTTGCCAACATGGATCCTTCCGCCAAGCTCGTCATGGGCGCGGTTATCGGCGGCATGATGGCTGTCGATATGGGCGGTCCTTTGAACAAAGCGGCTTACGTCACGGGCGTCGGTCTGCTTGCTGACGGCAACTACTACGTCATTGCGGCGGCTATGGCGGGCGGCATGGTTCCCCCGATTGCCATTGCGCTCGCGACGATTTTCTTCAAAAACAAATTCACCAAGAGCGAACAGAAAACTACCGCGACCAATATCATAATGGGCTTGTCGTTCATCACTGAAGGCGCGATACCCTTCGCGGCGGGCGACCCGCTCCACGTCATACCCGCTTGCGTCGTCGGCTCGGCTATCGCAGGTGCGGGCGTCATGATGTTCGACTGCACGCTTATGGCTCCTCACGGCGGCATCTTCGTCGTCCCGACCATCGGCAACCCGTTCATGTATCTCCTCTCGATTATCGTAGGCTCGGTTGTCGGTTGCGCCATCCTCGGCTTGATTCGTAAACCCAGACCGCAAGATTAATGAATAATGCTTAATGCGTAATGCGCAATGAAAAATCCCCGTCACTTTTCGGAGCGGCGGGGATTCTTTTTCGTTGCGTTTCGGCGCGGGCGGTTACTTTCCTCTGCCACAACGTTGAAGCGCGTCCACTGGATGCAACGTCACGTTGCTTCCGTCGCTTTTAAAGCGACCGTTGCTTCTAAAACTTTGGAAAATTATTCGGCAGCTCGATTTTAATGGCAATCGGCGCGTTCAGATTTAAGATTCGTTGCAAGAAATTGGGCTTGGGAGTGGTGTCGGTGACGGTGAAGTCTTTTTGGTCGCCGTGAAGAATTTCGGTGATTAAAAAGTTCAAAGCGTCGTCCTCTGTGCCGAGTTGGTCGATAAGATTGTTTTCAAGGGCGGTTCGGGCGTCCAAAACTCTGCCGTCCGCCAATTCGTCAAGATTAATAGCATTCGGTCGCGTGAGCTTGATGAAGTTGATGAATTCGGCATGCGCCTTTTTTACGAGCGTTTCAAGGTAAAGTTCTTCGTCGGTCGTCATTTCGCGGAAGGGGCTACCCAAATCTTTCATTTTGCCGGCCTTTATGGTCTTGAAGGAGACGCCGAGCTTTTTCGACAGCTCAACGTAGTTATTCAAAACCATAATCACGCCGATAGAACCCGTCCAAGACATGGTGTTGGCAAAAATGTAATTGGAGGCGGCGGCAATCATATATGCGCCCGAACAAGCACTGTCGACTACAGATGAGACGACGGGCACGGTGTCGCGCAAGCTGAAAACCAATTTTGCCAATTCCTCGCTGGTGCCGGCTGAGCCGCCTGGAGAATTTATTTTCAAGAGGACGCCTTTATAATCGTTTTTGTTGTGGCGTTTCAATTCGAGCAGGGAACTTTTCAGCTTCTGAACGGAATTGTCACCGGCGAACTTCGACGACGCGTCGGAAGATATTTCGCCGTTCAAGTAGAGCTTTAAAATTTTTTTCTTAGAGAAGATACCCATTAGTCAAACCGCCTTAAAATTTCATTGAAACGATAACGACGCGGGCATTATACAGCAAGCGGGACATTTTATCAAAGCCTTGTGTCTTGGCGGAGGCGGCGGGATTTTTTTATTGCGTCAATCGATAATACGCGGTAAAATTGCCGAAAAAATTTTTAGCGGAGGGAAAACACATGGCAAGACTATTCGGGACGGACGGGGTGCGCGGCGAGGCGAATGCGAAACTGCCGCCGGAATTGGCATATCGTTTGGGGCGCGCGGCGACGATTTACTTCGGGCAACACGCGGCGGGCGTCCCGCAAATCTTAATCGGGCGCGACACGCGAATCAGCGGCGAAATGTTGGAGGCGGCCTTGGTGGCGGGCATATGCTCGGCGGGCGGCAGAGCAGTCTTGGCAGGCATTGTCCCGACTCCTGCCGTTGCCTACCTTGCGCGGAAACTGCACGCGGCGGCGGGCATCGTGATAAGCGCGTCTCACAATCCCTTTCACGACAACGGAATAAAATTTTTCGGCGGCGACGGCTACAAGCTGCCCGACAAGGTCGAAGATGAGATTGAGCAAATCGTTCGCGACATCGAGGCGGGCAAGCACTTCGAGCGTCCGACGGGCGAGGGCGTAGGGCACATTGAACGCCGCCAAAACCTTTTGGAAGATTATATCGGCTTCGTCACCAGCACCACGTCTGAACGCTTCGACGGCATGAAAATCGTTTTGGACTGCGCGAACGGCGCGGCTTACAAGGCAATGCCAAAAGTTTTGGAACACTTGGGCGCAGATTTGATTTTGCTCGGCGACAAGCCCGACGGTCTGAACATAAACGACAACTGCGGCTCCACGCACATGGAAAACTTGCGGCTTACGGTGCTAAGGAACAAGGCGGCCATAGGCATAGCGCACGACGGCGACGCCGACCGTTGCCTTTGCATTGACGAACGCGGCGACGTGATTGACGGCGACCACATCATGATTATCTGCGCGAAGTTGATGCTTGAAGTCGGCGCCTTGCCCGATAAGACAATCGTGACGACCGTCATGAGCAATATCGGTTTCCGCCAGGCGTTGAAGGAACTGGGCTTGAGCTGCAAAATCACGGCGGTGGGCGACCGCTACGTCCTTGAAAACATGCGCGCCAACAATCACAGGCTCGGCGGCGAACAGAGCGGGCATATCATTTTCCCTGACTACTCGACGACGGGCGACGGCTTGATAACCGCTTTGCAAGTCCTCACGGCGATGAAAAAGTTCAAGGCAAAGGCGAGCGAACTCAACGCGTTGATGACGACTTACCCGCAAGTGCTTTTGAACGTCCGCGTGCGCGACAAGGAGGCTTGCAACAATTCGGCGGCGGTCAAGCTTGCGATAGCGGAGGGCGAGGCGGAATTGGGCGCGACGGGCAGAATTTTGGTCAGAGCGTCGGGCACCGAGCCTTTGATTCGCGTAATGGCTGAAGGTCCCGACAAAAATCAGCTCAACCGCATTTGCAACAAAATCGCGGCGGAAGTCGAGAAAATTGCCAATGACTAAGCAAGCGATACTTTTGGCGAGCTTCGGTTCGGCGGACGACGAAATTCGCGCCAAAACCTTCGACAAACTTGCGGCGGAATTGTCGGCGGCGTTTCCTGCCTTCGAGGTGCGGCAAGCCTTCACGTCCCATTTCATGATTCGCAAGCTTGCACGACGCGGCATTTCAATCGACACGCCGCAACAAGCCATTGACAATCTGCGCGGCGCGGGCTTCGAGAAAATTTTTCTCTTGCCGACGCATTTGACGCCCGGCGAAGAGTTCGACAACAAGATTAAAATCTGCGCGGCCGACGACGTTAAAATAATCCCGCCGCTGTTCAGTGAGGATTGCGCCACGCCGTTCGACGAAAAAATTTTGGCGACGATACTTGACTGCTTCAAGCGCGCCGACGACGAAGATTTGATTTTAATCGGGCACGGCTCGCCGCACAGGCACAACCCCGTTTATGAAAATTTGCAGCGGCTTGCGGGCGACAAAGTTCACATCGGCGTTATCGAGCCGAGCGACACGCCCAATTTCGCCGACATGCTTAAGAGACTTCAAGCTTGCCGCGCAGATAAAATCGTCTTGGCTCCGTTGCTGTTCAATGGCGGCGTTCACGTGGCGGAGGACATTGCCGGCGACGGCGATTCTTGGCTCAACAGACTTGCCGCGCAGGGCTACCGCGTTCGCGTGATTCGCGACGGCTTGGGCACCTTTGAAAGTTTTCGCAAGCTTTACGTCGACAAAGTTCGCCGCGCGTTAATCGTCCCCTAAAACTTTTGCGATATAAACTTAAAAGCAATTCTCTGTTGAAAGGAGTCACGCCTATGAAAATTCTCAAGAAACTTTTGATAGCCGCGAGCCTGTCGATAATGTTATTGCTTGGCGGCGAGGCGCAGGCGGCGGATTATTACAGCGCGATTTACCAGACGGTCAACCGCTACAACAGCAACGAGGTCGAATGCGATTGGATAACGCGCGCGATTCTCTACGCGTCGAGCGAATATCAAGTAGACCCGATTTTGATAACGGCGATAATGGAGGCGGAAAGCAATTTCAACTTCCGCGCGATAAGTCCCGTCGGAGCGGTCGGGCTTATGCAACTCATGCCTTCGACGGCGGCAAGCTTGGGCGTCAATCCTCACAACCCGCTTGAAAATATTTTGGGTGGCACGATTTACATAAAGAATCAGCTCGGACGCTTCAAAGACTGGGGCGCGTATTCCGTGACGGATGCGGTCGCCGCCTACAACGCGGGGCCTGGCGCGGTCGAAAAGTACGGCGGCGTCCCCAACTATTCCGAAACCGTCAACTACGTCATCAAAGTCGCGGGCAACTACAAAAATCTGCTGAACTTGATTCAATCGTAACGGAAAACTAAAAAGCGGGAGATGTTCCTCAATGCGAGGCATCTTCCGCTTTTTGTTGTGCAACTTGCCATTTAATCTGCAACGTGCTACGCTTTGAAAAATTTTTGGGGAGGAATGACGCTTTGAGGATTCGCGTACTGCAGACGGGCAAGGTTTATGTATCGCACGCGTTGCCGTTCAAGGACTCGGCGAAAAATCCCAATCCGTTGCAATTGTCGTTGCTGTCACTTTACGGGCGGCGAAATCGAATTTGGTTGCCTGTCTCGGCTTATCTGATTGAGCACGGCGATTATAAAATTCTCGTCGACACGGGTTGGCATCGCGACATAAGCCCCGACGGCGAATACAATCGGCGCGCGCAAGTCAAGCACATGGGGCTTGGTCACTTCCTGCTCAATCAAGGGCTCGTGCCGAAGGGCGAATCGCTTGTCGAACAGCTTGCCGCTTTGAACATCGCGCCCGAAGATTTGGACTTCGTGATAATTACGCACTTGCACACCGACCACGCCAGCGGCTTGAAGTCTGTACGCGGCGCAAAGAAAATCCTCGTGAGCGCGGCCGAACTTGCCGACACAAAAAAATATCCCATTCGCTACGTCTCAAGCATGTGGGACGGCGTTAAGCTTGAAACGTTCGACTTCAACGACACGGGCGTCGGCTCCGTCGGCAAGAGTCTCGATTTGCTCGGCGACGGCACTATCGAACTCGTGAACATCCCCGGCCACACAAGCGGCTTGACGGCAGTGAAGCTCAACGGCGGCGGGAAATTCGTTTTGCTTTTCTCGGACGGCGGCTACGCCAAAAAGTCTTGGCAAGATTTAATTCCGCCCGGCACGGCTTTGGACGAAGAGCTTGCCTTTAAGTCGTTGCTTTGGATTCGCGAAATGAGTTTGCGGGAAAATTGCGTTGAGTCGTTGGCGAATCACGACCCCGACGTCGTTCCGCATGAAATAATTCTTTAATGAGGTGATTTAACTTGGCAAACTACATCGGCGCGAAAAAAATTCTTGAAAAGAAACGCGAATACATCATGCCTTGCCTCGGACACTTCTACGCCGACCCGCCGCAATTCGTGCGCGGCGATATGCAATATCTCTTCGACGCGACGGGCAAAAAATATCTGGACTGTTACGCGGGAGTTTCCGTCATCAATTGCGGCCATTGCAACCCGTTCATAACCGAACGTATGATTGAGCAGATTCGGACGCTTCAACACGTTTGCAACATCTACTTGACGGAAAACTTCGTCAACCTTGCCGAACGTCTCGCCGCCGTCACGCCGGGCGATTTGCGGAAAAGTTTCTTCTGCTCGACGGGCACGGAGGCCAATGAAGGCGCGTTGCTGCTCGCGTCGATTTATACCAAAAGCTCGGAGTTCATTGCCTTGCAAAGCGGCTTGCACGGACGGACGAAACTCACTATGAGCCTGACGGGCATCGGCATGTGGCGCACCGACCCAAATCCCGTCGGCGGCATAAACTTCGCGCCCAATCCCTACTGCTATCGTTGCCCGCTCGGCAAAAATCCTGCGACTTGCGACCTGGCCTGCGCGGACAAGATTGAAACGATTATTCAGACCGCGACTTCGGGCAAACCCGCCGCGCTTATCGCCGAACCGATTCAGGGCAACGCGGGCATCGTCGTGCCGCCCAAGGGATATTTCAAGCGCGTCAAAGAAATCCTCGACAAGTACGGCGCGTTGCTTATCGCTGACGAAGTGCAAACGGGCTTCGCGCGGACGGGCAAAATGTTCGCGATTGAAAACTTCGACGTGACGCCCGAAATCATGAGCGTGGCGAAGGCACTGGGCAACGGACAACCGATAAGCGCGTTCATCTCGACGAAAAAAATCGCCGACACTTACACTCGACCCGGCGCGTCGACGCTCGGCGGCAATCCCGTTTCCTCAACGGCGGGGCTCGCCGTGCTTGACTACATTGCCGAAAAAAATCTTATGACCAACGCCAAGGCTCGCGGCGAACAGCTTATGAACGGCTTGCGGGCTTTGCAAAAAAAATTCCCGATAATCGGCGACGTGCGCGGCCTCGGGCTTATGGTCGGCGCGGAATTCGTTCACGCGGACAAATCGCCCGCCTTCAAGGAGCTCGACGCGCTTTTGGAGGAGCTGAAGAATCGCGGCTTCATCGTCGGCAAGAACGGCGTCGGGCGCAACGTCCTGGCCTTCCAACCGCCACTGGTCATCACCGAAAAGGACATCGACGACGTGCTTAACGCCATCGAACTGATTTTGGAGCGCAAGTGACATGGAAGACGAAAAACCGAAATCCTTCAAGGAGCAAGTGTCAAGCTCGTTCCTGCGCGGCTTGCTGGTGATAGTGCCGCCCGCGATAACCGTAGCCGTGGTGGTGTGGCTGTTCAACTTGACCGAAGGCATCATGTCAAAAATCACGCCTTCGCACATCCCCGGCACGGGTTTGCTTATCGTCTTGGCGGCGATTTGGATTGTCGGCGTGTTGAGCGGCAATTTCCTGTCGAAGGCGATAATTGAATTCTTCGACTCGCTTATCGGCAAAATCCCAATCGTGAAATTCATCTACGGCTCGGTCAAGCAGGTGACGAAGGCCTTGTTCGAATCGGATTCGGCATTCAAGAACGTGGTGCTCGTGAAGTATCAGCACAGCTACGTTTTGGGCTTCCTGCTGCTGACGTTGCCCGAACCCGTCCGCGAAAAGCTCGGCGACGATTATGTTTGCGTCTACGTGCCCTGGAGCATGAACATGACGGCGGGAATGAATTTGTTCACGAAAAAGGACGACATCATCTACTTGAACATGGCACCGCCCGACGCGTTCCAATTCATTTTGACGGCGGGGACAATCTCGACGGCTGGGCTTGCGTCGAAGGGCTTGGCGGAGCTTAAGGACAAGGTTAAATAATGGAAACTTTTACGGTTGAAGCGGTTGTGCTCAAGACTGACGACTTCGGAGACGCCAACAGAGTCGTCACGCTGTTCACTAAGGAATTCGGCAAACTGGAGGCGAATGCTTACGGCTGCCGACGCGCGCGCAGTCCGTTATCGGGCGCGTTGCAAATGTTCAATCACATTTCGGCGGAGCTGACACGCGGCACGAAGGTCGACACGATTCGCGAGGCTGACATCATTCATTTCTACGACGCGCTGACCAATGACTTGGAGCGGCTTGCCTACGCGTCGTTGCTGTTTGAGATTGTCAATCGCATGACATTGCCGCGCCAACGGGAGCTTGAAACTTTCGACTTGTTGACGAAGGCTTTGCCCGTGCTCGGCAAGCGCAACCCAAAAGTCGCCGCGCTGATTGGAGCCTGCCAATTCATGGAGACGAGCGGCGTGCAGTTGAGTTTCAGTCGGTGCGTTCATTGCGGAGCGGAGATTGAAAGCGATGCGGCGATAAGCTTGCTTGACGGCGGCGCGGTCTGTATGAATTGCGTCGACGCCGCGCAGGACTGCCGCCCGTATTCCGCCGGTTTGCGCCGAACGTTCGAGACTATGCTTGGCTTCGATTGGCAAGACGATACGCGCTTGAGTTTCAATTCACGGCAACTGGCGGCGGCGGAAGATTTTTTCGTCGACTACGTTCATTCGGTCTTGGGTAGCGGCTTGAAGTCGGTGCAGTTCATTCGCGAATTCCTAGGAACTGTGGACAAAAAGTGATAAAATATATTTCGGGTGAAACAAAAT
>CAMJMR010000047.1 GCA_946407095.1 uncultured Selenomonadales bacterium
TCTTTTTGCTGCTATTCTTCTCTGGTTAAAATGAATTGTCCACAGTCCCTAGGAATTAGGAATGGGGAATGATTACCTTGAACACACCAACTGACGAGCTGAAAGAAATTTTGTCGGCGATAAGCGTGCGCGACGGAGAAAAATTTTTTGCCCGCGTCGACCTGAAAAAGATTATGGACATCGGCTACGACGAGGCGACTGACGTTTTGGCCGAAAACTGCGCCAAGTTCCACGCGCTTTACCCTAAAGATTTGTTTTTCAAGTTCGGCTCAAGGATTTTGCGCCTCTACAACGAAAAATTTCGCGGCGTGCACCTCGGCTTGATAAGCAAAGTTATCGCCGCCTATTTCGACGGGAGCTTTGCCGAAGCAAAAAGTTTTTCCTCGACGCCGATTAAATTCCTTGCCGCCGAACTCGTGAAGCTTTTGGCGGCCGTCCGCGCAGATTTCGGCGAAGAAAAAATTTTGGGCGATAAGGCGACGCTTGCCGTTAAAATGGTCGGCGACGGCTCAAGCTACGGGCGCATGATTGACACGCTGAATTTCGTCCTGGAGTTCGACAAAAGCGGCGACTCTTGGCGGCTTTGCAAAATAAAAAACGTCGAGGAACTGGTTCCACCCATTCTCGACATTGCAGAAAGATACTGGCCAAGCGCGTGGGATTTGGGCATTAAGCTCTAAACCTTAGCCGAAACGTTCTTTGAAGTCTCCAAGTTCGCTTTCGCCCGCTTTGAAAGCGGGGGAACAGACAGCGCGCTTCAACGTTGCAAAAATTTTAACTCGTCATCGCGCTTTGAGGCTATGAAATCTTCAGCCGAAACGTTCTTTGAAGTCTTCAAGTTCGCTTTCGGCTTTTTTATTTCAATGGTTGGCGGTTCTAACTAATTCGTAGCCCGCGTCGTCGATGACTTTGGCGAAGTCGTCAAGCGGAATGTCTTTGGTCGTCGTGACGGTAGCCGAATTGTTTTCCAAGCTGACTTCGACAGCCGTGACGCCGTCCATTTTCGCAAGCGCGTCGTGAACGTGTTTTTGGCAATGCTTGCACATCATGCCGTCGACCTTGAAAGTTGTATGCATTTGAGTGGCCTCCTTAAAAATTTCCGTTTGAAGATTTTCTGCGCGGACTTCAACGTTGCGGGGTGTGTCGTCGAAAGCCGCCGACCGTTCGACCTTGAAGAGTCGCAGGCGCAGGGCATTGAGCACGACGCAGACGCTCGACATACTCATGGCCGCCGCACCTATCATCGGCGACAACTTGAGCCCGAACGCGGGATAGAACACGCCCGCCGCCAACGGTATGCAAATCACGTTGTAGAAGAACGCCCAGAATAAATTTTGCTTGATGTTGGTCATGACGGCGCGGCTTAGGCGAATCGCGCTGACGGCGTCAAGCAAATCGTTGCGGACGAGGACTGCGCCCGCGCTTTCAATCGCGACGTCGGTGCCCGCGCCAATCGCAATGCCCAAGTCGGCCTTCGCCAAGGCCGGCGCGTCGTTAATGCCGTCACCAATCATCGCGACCTTGCGACCTGCCGCTTGAAGCTTTTCGACTTCGGCGGCTTTATTTTCGGGCAAGACGCCTGCGACGATTTTGTCAATGCCGAGCCGACTTGCGACCGCCCGCGCAGTTCGTTCATTATCGCCTGTCAACATAATCACGTCAACCCCAAGGCTTTTGAAGTCGTGGACGGCCTGCGCGGAAGTTTTTTTCTCAACGTCGGCCGCCGCGATTATGCCGAGAATTTTATTGCCGCGCGCGAAGATTATGGGGGTCTTGCCCGCCGCTGCAAGTGAAGAAATTTTTTCGCCCAGCCCGTCAAGCTTAAAGCCCTGCTCCGTCAAAAAAGTTTCGTTGCCCGCGACGCATTCGACGCCGTCAATCACTGCGCGGACGCCTTTGCCAAAGACTGCTTGAAAATTTTCGGCGACGGGCGGCTGAATTTTTTTATCGGCGGCAAAGTTCGTGACTGCCTCGGCAAGCGGATGTTCGCTCCCGCGTTCAAGGGCGGTTGCAATGTTCAACAGTTCCTTAGCGTCGACCGCCGCGCAGGTTATGATGTCCGTCACGAAGGGCTTGCCCTCTGTCAGAGTGCCGGTCTTGTCGACGACGACCGTATCAATCGCGTGCGCCGTCTCCAAAGCCTCGCCCGACTTGATAAGGATGCCGTTCTCCGCGCCCTTGCCCGTGCCGACCATGATGGCGACGGGCGTAGCCAAGCCCAACGCGCAAGGACAACTTATCACCAAGACGGACACGGCGATTGAAAAGGCAAACTCGACACTTGCGCCGCCCGCCAACCAAAAGCCGCCCGCCGCCAACGCAACGGCAATCACGGCAGGGACGAACACGCCCGCGACCTTATCGGCAGTCTTGGCGATTGGTGCCTTGCTTGCCGAAGCCTCCTCGACCAGCGCGATAATCTTGCTTATCGTGGTTTCGCCGCCGACCTTCGCCGCTCTGAACTTCACAAAGCCGCTTTGATTAATCGTGCCGCTCGTGACGCTGTCGCCAACCGACTTGTTGACGGGGAGGCTTTCGCCGGTTATCGCGCTTTCGTCGACCGTGGTTGAGCCGTCAAGAATCACGCCGTCAGCCGCGAAGCTTTCGCCGGGCTTAACCAGCACTTCATCGCCGACAAGCAGCTCTTCGACGGGAATGGTAACTTCGTTGCCGCCGCGCAGGACGGTTGCCTGTTTTGGCGCAAGGTTCATGAGTTTTTCTACGGCTTGAGAAGTTTTGCCCTTGGCACGCGCCTCGAAGTACTTGCCGACGGTTATCAGCGTGACAATCATGCCCGCCGACTCGAAGTAGAGGTTGCGGCTGTATTCGTCGACCAAAGCCACATTGCCCGCGCCGAGCCCTTGACCGATTCTGAACAGCGCGAACGCTCCGAACGCCGCCGCCGCCATTGAGCCGAGCCCGACCAGGCTGTCCATATTGGGCGCGCCCGCCGCCAGCGTCTTGAAGCCGTTGACGTAATATTTTCGGTTGAGATACATAATCGGCAGGATTAAGAGAAATTGTGCGAAGGCGAACGTCACGGCATTTTCACGCCCGTCGAACAGCTCCGCGACGACGGACGGCACGGGTAGCGGCAGCATGTTGTGCATGGCGATATAAACCGTCGGCAGCAGGAAGATTATCGACCACGTGAGGCGCGTTTGCATTGCCGAAATTTCTTTGTCGATTGTTCGTTCCGTAGGGGCTAGGGAGTGGGGACTAGGGACTAGAGTTTTCGGCGAAGCTCCGTAGCCCGCATTGACGACGGCGTCGACAATCTGCGCGGCGGAAATTTTAGCCTCGTCGAACTTAACTTGCATAGAGTTGGTGAGCAGGTTGACGCTGACGTTATCAGCACCGACGAGTTTGCCGACAGCCTTTTCTACGCGCGCCGAGCACGCCGAACAACTCATGCCCGTCACGTCAAAATTTTCCTTAGTCAAGTTGAGCCTCCTTAGAGCGTTCGGTTCTTCAATCAAGCTCGCCAAGTTTTTGCAAGGCAGCCCTGGCCGCCTCCTGTTCGGCAAGTTTCTTGCTCCTGCCGACGCCGCGCCCGTAAATTTCGCCGTCAATCAGCGCAGCCGATTCAAACGTCCTCATGTGCGGCGGGCCGCTCGAATCCAAATCGGCGTAGGTCAGCTTCGGCAATGGGGTTTGTTGCTGAATAATTTCCTGGAGCTTGCTTTTGTAGTCCTTAGGAATGCCCGTGACTTTGACGCGTTCAATTTCGGGCGCCAAGTGTTGCAAGACGTAATCGCGGGCAACTTCCCAGCCGCAATCAAGGTAAATCGCGCCGATGACGGCCTCGAAGGCGTCTTCAAGATTCGTTTCGCGCTCGCGCCCTTTAGCCGCCTCGGTCGGTCCCAACAAAAGCAATTCGCCCAAGCCCATTTCCGTAGCCAAGCGCGTCAAGGTGGATTGACGGACGACGCTTGAGCGCATTTTGGTCAGTTCGCCCTCGGTCAAGTTTCTGAAGTGCTCGAAAAGATAAGTCGCCGTCGCCAAGCCCAAAACCGCGTCGCCCAAAAATTCCAGTCGCTCGCTGTACTTCAAGCGCGGCTCGAATTCTTTGGCGTAGGATTTGTGCGTCAAGGCGATGTTTAGCGTTTCAAGGTGCGAAAATTTTATGCCTATCATGTTGGAGAATTCTTGCAGCAATTCGCGCCGCTCGTCGCTAAGTTCTTCCGTCACCGTGTAGCCTTCGCCTTCGGGCGTCTCGAAAATTTTTTCCTCGATTGTCAAACTCAAAAAGGTCACCTCTCGGTAGGGACTGGGGACTAGGGACTGGGGACTAGCAGAGAAAAAGTCTAGTCCCTAGTCCCTAACCCCTTGTCCCTTGAATAATTTTTTCGGCCGCAAGCAGCGTGCCCGCCAACAACCAGAACTCGCGCATTATCGGGACTTGATTCATGTTCGTGTCCGTCAAGCCCTCAAGCTGGAGCCCCGCCAATATCAGCAGTGCCGTCATTCCCGCGCCGAACGGGATATTTTTTTCGCGCCGAAATTGCGTGTAGAACTTCCAGAAAAAATACGCGTACAGCCCGACGAATGCGCCTAAGCCGATTATGCCGCCCTCGCTCGCGCGGTGCAAAAGGTTGTTGTGCGGATGAGTGTGCCCGCGTCCTATCTCGCCCGGACGTTCCCGCGCCTCGTCCGATATGTATTGCTTGTTGTAGGCCTCGAAGAACATTTTCTGCCCAACGCCGCATATCGGGTAGTCTTTGAATATTTCGGCCGCCGACTGCCACATCAAGACGCGTTCCGTATTGCTTTGAAAGTTCGTGCTTACCATCGTCGACAAGCGGTCTTGAATCTTCGGAGACAGCAACGCGACTATCAGGAACACGACCGCCAAGCCCGCGCAGATTTTCGCGGCAAAGAGGCGATATTTCCTTTCAAGCACGACGAACAGCAACGCCACCGCTACGAACGCCAACCACGCTCCGCGCGTCATCGACAGCACCAAACAGATTAAGCTTAAGCCCGCGCCCAAGATTGACAGCCCGCGCCACAGCGGCGGCAAAAATTTAAGCTGCGCCATGAAAATCATCAACGGGAACTGAATCAGCATGAATGAGCCGTAAAACGTCGGCGTGTGACTGAAGCCGAATGCTCTCGGCTCGCCCGCGAAGAAATATTGGTAAATGCCCGCCGCGTCGTTTATCAGCAACGCCAACAACGAAACTATCAGCACGCCGCAAAGTTGCGCGCGATTTTTTATGAACGTCATGGCGAAGACAAGCGGGAACAGGCGGTGCAATTCGCCAAGCACTTCGCGGAAACTCGTCAGCGGCTCCCATGACGTCATTGCGATTAGCACTTGACAGACCATGTAGACCGCCAAGACTTCCAAAAGGCTCGCGTCGAACGGCGGCCAAGTTTTCGTGCGCCAACGGTGATAAAGTATGAACAGCACGCCCAAGCCCACCGCGATACTCGCGGCGGCGGTCGACAGCGGCGCGGCGAATGCCATCAGCAATACGACGTTGTACATCGCCGAATCAAGAGAAAATTTTATCGGCATCACTTACCTCCAATCAGCTCGGCTTTCAGCTCGCGATAAGCCCGCGTGAAGTGCGTGCCGTTTTGAGACTCGTGACGCGCTCCGTAAGGCTTATCAGTGACGGCAAGAATCGGCGGCGATTGAATTCTTTTGGCAACGCCCATGCCCGTGAACGCCTTCCACCACCGCTCAAGGTCGGCAATGAAGGTCTGCGCGGTCAGAAAATATTTTTCGACAAGCCCCGCTTTGCAATCGATACGGTCTTCAAGCACGCCCGCCGCGTACCAAAGCAAAATCTCTTCGGGCGTCAAGTTGCGTTCGGCGAAGGCGCGCAAAAGATAATCGTGATAATCGTAGCGGAGCGGGTCGCCCTTGCCCTCGTCGACGTTCTGCGCGGTCGA
This sequence comes from uncultured Selenomonadales bacterium, assembly GCA_946407095.1. GTDB lineage: Bacteria > Bacillota > Negativicutes > Selenomonadales > Selenomonadaceae > Quinella. The sequence continues at coordinate 5,905 of CAMJMR010000047.1, forward strand.
CAGCTCGGCACTGGGCACGATGTCGATAATCCCTTGCGGAATGGCCTCGAAGCCGTAAATTTTTTCGTTCATGTAGCGGGCAAGGTCGTAGACTTGATACTTCCACAGGTCGGCAAGCGCGCTCAAGAAACCCGCCTCGTCGCCGTAAAGTGTGGCGTAGCCGACGGTCGATTCGGCCTTATTGGCGTTGCAGGTGAAGACGCCGCCGACACTCGCCGCAACAGCCGCCAAAATCCTCGCGCTACGGTCGCGGGCTTGAATGTTTTCCTTGACGAAATCGGACACGCTCAAGCCGACGCCCTCAAGCTGTTTGACCGTCCAATCGACGGATTCTTGAATCGGCACGACGAAATATTTGCAGCCAAGGTTTTTGGCAAGCTGTTCGCTCAAGCCCTTCGTCGTGGCGGAATTGAAACGGCTCGGCATGTTGACAAGGTAAACATTTTTCGCGCCGACGACTTGAACGTAAAGCGCGGCGGCAACGGCTGAATCAATCCCTCCGCTCACGCCGACGACTACTTTGCCAACGCCGATTTGCTCAAGGAACTCTTTCACGCCGTAATGAAGTGCGCGATAAATTTTTTCGGCCTCGGTCTCGACGGGCGGATTAATCACGGGCATTTTGTCAATCTCGAACAGCTCGACGAAGTTCAGACATTCCGCGAAGGGCTCGGCGTATTGAACAAGTTCGCCGCGTGAATTAAAGACCGCACTCTCGCCGTTGAAGGTGTAAATGGTCTTGCCGGTATTCTGCACGCCGACCGCGCCCACGCTTATCAGCGGACGATTTGTCGGTGCGCAGTAATAAGGCTTGCTGTCGAAGCTGAACGGTATGGAGAAATGTTCTATCAGAAAGTCAGCCTCTGATTCAAAATCATAGTCGATATAACACTTCACAGCCCACGGCAATTTGTTTTCGTCGAAAAACTCGCCGTTGCGGGCACAGAAATAACTACTGATACCGTTCGCGTCGAAATTGCCGAAAAAAACGACGATGTCCTTGCTCGCCGCCGCTATCTCGTCGCCGCAATCCAAGCACTCGCATATAAAGCTCCGTTGGCTTTCGGTGTCGCCAATCATCTTGCCCGGCACCGCCCCTGACGGGAAAATCACAACCTTCGCGCCACCCGCTCGCGCCTCGTAAATCAGATTCAAAATTTTTCGCGTGTTCACGTCGGGATGCCCCGCCAAAACTTTCATTTGAGCATACGCTATTTTCGGCAAGTCAATCGCCTCCCAAAAAAATTTTCTGCGCTGATAATAATTCATTTCGCCGAATTGCACAACGAAAACTTTTTCCATACAATGACGGCAAACGGGCGGCGGCTGTCGGCGGGCGCATCCTTCGATTCGGCTAATCATATAACTTTTGTATTTAGAATCAACTTTTCTTTGCTTGTCCAAAGAAAAGTTGCAAAAGAAAGGACACCTCGCAGGGGCGTTGCGCAGTCGTCAACGAAATGTTATGTCAACCCGAAGCCGACTGTGCCGGCAAAGAAACATCCTTGTTTCTGTTGCCGGCGGCCGTCATCCATGACGGCCTCTAAATTCGCGGCGCAAATGTAGGAGGCAGATAACTTGAGCTTTGAAAAAATTTTGGCGGCTTTGAAGAAATTTTTCCGCGAAGAGGCGGACGAAGTCATCGGCGCGTATTTTGACGGCGAAAAGCTTTTTATCGTGCGGCTGACCGAAAAATTCGAGACTGTCGAGCTTGACGCTTACGGCGCGGAACTTGAACAGCTTGCCGAAAAAATTTCGCTGACATGCAAAGAACGCGCTTGGAAAACTTCAGCTGTCGGCTTTTGCCTGCGAGAGGAGGACGCCGTCACTTATCAGACTGCAATCGGCAACCTGCCCGAAAAAGAAATCCCCGCCATGGTAAAGAGCTGGGCGGCGGCGCAGGCGGGTAACGACGCGGCGTTTTCCTTCGCGAAGACGGACGACGAACTTTGGATGGAAACCTTGCCGAGGACACGTCTTGAGGAATTCTGCGCGGCGTTCGGGAAGTTCGGCTTAAATCTGCGCGGCTTGTCGATAATGCCCGCCGCTTCGCTGACCAAAATTTCGCCGTTTGACAGGACGGCATTCATATCGGATGTCGTGAGCAACAAAAAAGCCCCCAATCTTTTGGAGGCGCGGGCAAGCGTATGGAGTTGGCAAAGAATTTCTCAAGCGGCGGCGGCAATTTTCCTAATCGCGCTGACGGTCGTCACGGTTGAAACGCTTTTGGACTACGGCGCGGCTTCCGAGGCATTGGAGGCGGCTAAGCTTGCCGTCGACGATTTGAGCGAGGATGTTGCCCTAAAAAAAGCCGTCGACGCCGATATCGCCCAACTTCACAAGCTAAACGACTTGGCCGCCGCGCAGACCGACACTTCGCCGACGTTCAACCTGCTAATCAACTTGGGCAAGACCGCCGACAAAACCGTTCGCCTGACGACGATTCGCGTCGACAAAGATTCTCTGGAGCTTGAAGGCTTGGCAGACGCGCCCGACGCCGTCAAAGACTACCTTGCCCGCGTGAAAGACTTTGCTGCTCAAAACGCACGGCTTGAAAGTTCCTCCGAGCGCGACGACGGCGATATTGCCTTCGTGATTTGTTCGTCCTTTTGAACTGCTCACCACGCAAGAAATTTCTCAATGCGCTCAAAAATTTCGTCCGGCAATTTGTTTTGCTTATACGCGCCGAAAGCCGACGTGACCAAAAGCGGCGTGAAGAATAACGCTCCGACCGCCGCCGCGCCGACTTTGTCAATCCATTTGCCCATGCCGACATTCACCAAGACTTCGCGCGCCTCGCCGGGGACTATCTGGACTTGCAACGCGTTGCCCAAGCCCGTCAGTTTCTTCCACGTCGACGTTTCTTTTGCTTGAATCAGATAGCCGTTCGCCGAGGCAAAGCCTTCGACAGTCAAGCCCTTTTCGTCGCGCAGAAAGTTTTCGACCTCACGCGCAATGTCATCGACGTTCACGCCCGCCTTGAGCGCAAAAACTTTTGAATCAGCCATAATTAACACCGCCTTAAAAATTTATTTAAGTCTTGCCGATTTTCCGTGCTGTCAGGATAAAGGCGACCGCCAACGGCATCAGCCCGCCAATCCACGCCATGGGTTGAGCAAGGCACGCGCCCAAGTAGCCGAGCCAATCAACCAGGAAAATCGCCGCCGCGATTCGCATAACCAGTTCGACTATCCCCGCGAGCGTCGGCACGAAGCTTTGACCGAGCCCTTGCAACGTGAAGCGGAAGATAAACATCAACGCCAACGCCCAATACGACAGACCCGTTATGACGAGCATCAGCCGCCCGTATTCGATAACTTGAGTTGCCTGTGCGCCCACGAACAGTTCGATTATCTCCGCGCCGAGGTAAATGTTGAATAGCGCGACCAATATGCTGAACGAACACGACATGAAGATACATTTCTTGACGCCGTCGACGATTCGCCCGAATTGCTTTGCTCCGAAGTTTTGAGCGGTATAAGCAGCCATCGCCACGCCGAAAGACATCATCGGCATGACGGCTATCCCGTCCACTCTGTGCGCCGCCGCGAAGGCCGCTACTGCCACCGAGCCCAAGCCGTTGAGGGCGATTTGCAGGACGACCGCGCCTATCGCTATGATTGACGATTGAAAGCCCATGGGCAAGCCGATTCGCAAATGTTCAAGCAGAAAATCTTTGTTGAACGAAAAATCTTCGCGCCTCACGTGCAAGTAGGGGACGCGCTTTTTTATGTAGACGACGCACAAAATATTTCCGAGCGTCAAGGCAACAATGGTAGCCGCTGCCGAGCCGGGGATACCGAGTCCGAGCCAGATAATCGCAACGGGTTCGAGCAGAATGTTTATGCAAAGCGTCGTCGCTTGAATGACCGTAGGCATTTTGCTGTCGCCGAGCGCGCGGATTAAATTCGTCAGCATCTGGTGAAGGATGAACATCACGATGCCGCCGTAGATGATTGATATGAACGAATAGGCACCATCGAGAATTTCGGGCGGGGTGTCCATGGCTGTCAGCAAGTCGCGGCAGAACATCACGCCGACAATCGCCAAGACAATCGACGCCGCCAACGCCAACACGATACAAATGGCCGCGCTCCGTTTCACGCCGTCGAAGTCCTTCGCGCCGAATTTTTGTCCCGTGCAGATTGAAAAGCCGCTTGTCATGCCGAAAGCGAATCCCAACATCAAAAACATCAGCGGCCCCGTGCACCCGACTGCCGCCAACGCCTCGACGCCCAAGAAACGCCCGACTATCAGCGTGTCGACGAAGCCGAACAGTTGCTGAAAGACATTGCCCGCCAAAAGCGGCAGCGTGAAATAAAAAATAAGCCGCGCAGGTTCGCCGACCGTTAAGTCTTTGACTGCGCCGTTGCTGTTGTCTTGCATGAAAGGTACTCCCAAAAAAATTTCCGAAAACTGGAAATATACCGGCGTTGCGTATGAGCGCGGCTATAACGTCTGAATCACGAGCGGCATGGCGCGCTATCTGTTCCGCCGCTTCTAAAGCGGCCGCCGTTGCTGTTGTCTTGCATGAAAGGTACTAATCTCCGGTTCCTGGGGCTATTGGTAAGGAAAAAGTTGCAAAGGACGAGGCCGCCCATGGACGGGCGGCCGCCGCGACTTGAAACCTGGAAGGTTTCATAGCGGCACGAACGGCTGACTGGGACGCGGGCATTTCGGCGACGATTGGTATCCGCCCCACGCGCAGTGGCGAGTTTCTTTGCTACTTTCTTTCCTCGCTGAAAGAAAGTAGATTCTAAACATTAAAGCCATTGACAATACGAATCAGAGCCGACAAATCTTATTTGCCCACAGTCCCCCATTCAGCGTCGCGAGCCGTGCCGAGTGATTTCAACCAACCCCAACGGCGTCATGTCGACGATTTTGGTCTTGTTGCGGTCGCGAGCCGCCTTTTCGCGCAGAAAGTCCATCAAAATTTTCTTGTGGGCGTCGCCGCTCATGTCAATGAAGTCGACGATGACAATCCCGCCGATGTCGCGCAGTCGCAACTGCTTGAGGATAAGTTCCGCCGCCTCCAAGTTCGTTTTGAGAATCGTTTCGTCGAAATTGTTGCGCCCGACGAATTTGCCGGTATTCACGTCGACGGCAGTCAGAGCCTCGGTCTTGTCGATGACGATTTGACCGCCGCCGGGCAAGGGCAGTTCGCGCTTGTCGAGCGTCGCGATGTCCTCCGCCACGCCGAATGCCTCAAAAATCTGCGCGGTGCCGTCGTAGAAAGTGATTTTGTCCTCCGTGACGAGCGCGGCCAGTTGCCGAAAGATTTTCAGGTTGTCGACGACGAATTCGGTATCGGGCGAGCCTTCGTCGCGAACGAGCCTTTCGATTAGGTCGTTGTCGCTGTGAAGCAAGGCGGGCGGCTTGCGTTTCGAGTTGCGCTCAAGAATTTTCGTCCACAGTTCGCGAAGCGCAGTCAAGTCGTCGAGCAAAGCCGTTTCGTCGCAACCTTCGGCGGCCGTCCGAACAATCAAGCCCGTGCCCGCAGGTCGAATGCTTTTTGCCAGCGCGTGAAGCCGTTCCCTTTCGACGCCGCGAATTTTGCCCGACACGCCGACGTAATTCAGATTCGGCAAGAAAATCACGAGCCGCCCCGCCAAACTGATATTGAGCGCAGCGCGTGCGCCCTTGGTGCCGACCGCGTCCTTTTCGATTTGAAGCAAGACGCTTTGCCCGACGTAAAATTTCTGCGCGGACTTGGTCTGCAGGAAAGCGTTTTTGTCGCGCCCGATGTCGATAAACACCGCCTGCATACCCGGCAAGACGTTTTGGACGCGTCCTTTGTAGATGTTGCCGACGAGTCGCGGGCTGTCCTCTTGCGAAGTGTAAACCGTTTCCGTTTCGCCCGCAATGACCACCGCCGCGCAGGTCGTGCCGTTTTTGTGACTGATAATTATCCGTTTCATAGTTTATTTAGTACAGACGAAGCCCGCGAACGATTCAACGTGAGTGACTTCGGCGCGGGCGTACAGCTCATTCAATCTTACCTGCAAAGTCGTAAGCGTTTCATGTGGCGGCGAAAAAAATCCTTGACGCTCGCAAAATTTCTCGACGAAAAAATCTGTCCGCCGATTCACGCCCTTGACGTACATGCAACCGCAAAAAATTCCTCCGCGCCTCAAAACCCGCCGCGTCTCGTGCCAAGCCGCCGTCTTGTCGGGGAAGACGTGGAAGCCGTTAATCGACAGCACCAAGTCAAAAAATTCGTCGGCGAAGGGCAACGACGCCACATCTCCGCGAAGTAACTCGACGCCGCGCAGATTCAATCGTCTTGTTCGTGAACGCGCCGCCTCCAGCATTTTGTCGGACAGGTCGACGCAAAAAATTCCCGCGCCGTTCATTTCGCGATAACGCGGCAATGACAGCACGCCCGTCCCCACAGGCACTTCAAGCAGTCGGCCGCTGAAGCCCTTCGGTATGCCTGCGAACGCTTGAGCCAAAAATTTTTCGTAAGCCGCCGAGTCCAAGCCCCAAAATATTTTCAACGCCAATCGTCCAAACAAATCTGCATTCGTCAGCATTCGGTCGTAGAAGTTCGACAGGTCGCCGACAAGTTGATACGCGTCAAAAATTTTCCGCATGGCGGGCGGGTACCGTCGTCAAGAGCGCGTCGCAACTGCCGCAAACCTTCCACGCGCCCGAACCCGCCGTCAAGAAGAACGAATCGCCTTTCCGATAAGTCAAAGCCTCGCCGCCGCTTGAGATTGTCCCTTCGCCGCCCAAAATCAGTACGCTAAGGAAAGTTTCCGCGTCGACGCTACCGTCCGCCTCCGAAAGAATTTCGCCGTCGAGGTCGAGCTTGTCGACGACAAAGTAATCGCTCACGGCAACGTGCGGGTAGCCGAAGTCGCGCGCGTTCAAGGGCTTTAAGTTCGTCACGTCAAGAGCCTTGTCGATGTGGAGCGGGCGGTTTCTGCCGTAGTCGAAGATGCGATAGGTGACGTTCGAGCTCTCTTGAATTTCGGCGAGCATGACGCCCTTGCCGAGCGCGTGAATCGTGCCCGCCGGTATGAAAATAATTTCGCCGCGCTTGGCGGGGACGGCGTTCAGGACTTCAATCAGCGAATTGTCTTTGATACGCGCAACGAATTCGTCACGGGAAATTTCGCGCTTGAAGCCGCAATAAAGCACGGCATCCGCGTCGCTGTCGAGGACGTACCACATTTCGCTTTTGCCGCGCTGTCCTTCGTGAAGGCGGGCGTAATCGTCTGACGGGTGCACTTGCACCGAAAGATTTTCCCGCGCGTCGATTAGCTTTATCAAAACGGGGAAATCGTCGAAGGCTTGGCAATTTGTGCCCAAAATTTCCGCGCCGTTGCGTTTGATGTAGTCGGCGAGAGTTTCGCCGCTTTCGAGTGTCGACGCGCCGTCGGGGTGGCAAGACAGCATCCACGCCTCCGCGCAGATTTTATCGCCGTCGATGCCGAATTCGTCTATCAGCCGCCGCCCGCCCCAGACGTATTCCTTGCACGCGGGCTTGAGTTTCAATATCGCCATAAAAAATTCCTCCTGACAATCCTTGAAAGTTCAACGGAAAGATAACATTTGCCCAAAGATTTTTCAAGCCGCTTTAAAAGCGGCGGAAGCAACGTGACGTTGCATCCAGTGGACGCGCCTCAACGTTGCGCCGTTTAGAGTTATCGCCCGCGACGATACGCAACGCTGCGCATTGCCAGCCTCATAAAATTTTCCGTTGACTTGTGTCGCCGCCGTCCAATCGTGATAAAATATCTGCAACCGTTCAAAAAGTTTTTTGGAGGTCGAAAAATGTTTTTGCTCATCGTATCGGCACTTTTCGGCGTGATTGTGGCTCTCGCGCTCGCCGCGATTAAATTCATCTTCAGCGAACACCTTGCCAAAAAATTTTATCGGCTGTTCGCGCTGGCAGATTTGGCTGTCCTCGTCGTGCTGGTCGGCGGCTTTATGTTGCGCTCGTTCGTGCCGGAATTTTTTATCGTGCTGTTCGGCAACGTCGCAACGGTTTTCATCATGGCGCAGCTGATTGGCGGCGTGCTGATTATGGGCGCGGTCGTCGTGCGGTGGATTTATCGCAAGTTCAACAAGCCCAAGCCCTTTGACCCGGCGCGGCGGCGGGCTCTGATTCACGGCATGATTTACCCTGCGCTGTCGTTGGCGGTCTCGCTTTACGGAAATCGCGTCGAAAGAAATCGTGACGTGGAAAATTTTTACGACGTGCCGATTAAAGACTTGCCGCCCGAATTGGAGGGCTTTCGCCTCGCGCAAATCAGCGACGTGCATTTGGGCGCATACTTTTCGCTTGAGCGGCTCGAAAGTCTGTTGCAACGCATTGCCGACGCTAAGCCCGACTTGCTGGCGATAACGGGCGACATCTTCGACGACGTGCGCATGAATCCCGCCGCCGTAAAAATCGTCGACGCCTTCACCGACAAGTTCAAATTCGGCGTGTGGTACATCCACGGCAATCACGAACACTTTCGCGGCATTCGGGCGATTGAGGCGGAGCTTGCGCAGACGAAAATTCATTGGCTGGTCAATCGCGCCGAACACGTCACGTCCAAGCTTTACATCCTCGGCGTCGATTATCCTTCGCGCGCGCCAATCACAAGCACGGGCGACAAGGAACGCGAACAACTTTTCAACGAGGCGCGGAAAAAATTCGTCGACGAGGCGGAGGCAGGCGTTCCCGACGACGCGATTAAGATTTTGTTGGCTCATCACCCCGAATTCATAGACGACGGCGCGGAGCGGCATTTTGCTTTGACTTTGACAGGACACACTCACGGCTCGCAATTCGGGCTTTTCGGAATGCCGCTGTTCCCCGTGTTCAAGTATACTCGCGGCGTCGTGAAAATCGGCGACAGTTTCGGCTACGTCCACGTCGGCAACGGCAGTTGGTTTCCGTTCAGGCTCGGCTGCCCGCCCGAAATCGCTTACTTCACATTGAGGAGCTGATGACTTGGAACGACTGCAAAAGCTTATCGCCCGCGCAGGAGTCTGTTCGCGGCGTGCGGCGGAGGAATTAATCACGGCGGGGCGCGTCACCGTCGACGGGCAAATCGTCCGCGAACTCGGCGCGAAGGCTGACCCGTCTCAAAACAAAATCGGCGTCGACGGCAAGCTTTTGCACTTCGACACCGAAAAAATTTATCTGCTGCTGAACAAGCCGCGCGGTTACGTCTCGACGGCTCGCGACGAACGCGGCCGCAAGACCGTCATCGATTTGCTCGGCGAAAATTTTCAAGGGCGCGTCTACCCCGTCGGCAGACTCGATTTGAATTCGGAGGGCTTGCTGATTCTGACTAACGACGGCGACTTGACCAACGCCCTGATTCACCCGCGCTACGAAGTCTCGAAGACTTATCGCGCCAAAATTTCGGGCGTCGTCACGGAGGAAAAGCTTGACCGCCTCCGCGCAGGCATTGAGCTCGACGACGGCTTGACTGCGCCCGCCGAAGTCTATCTGCTTGACGCCGACACGGTCGAAGTCACGATTCACGAGGGGCGCAATCGGCAAGTGCGGCGGATGTTGGCGGCAGTCGGTTGCGATGTCAAACGCCTCCGCCGAATCAAATTCGCTGGCTTGACGCTTGACGGCTTGAAGGTCGGGCAGTGGCGAACGTTGACGGCGGCGGAAATTGCTGAACTTAAAGGAGCTTTGACTTGAAAAAAATAATCGTAATCGGCGGCGGCGCGGCGGGGATTATGGCGGCGATTCGTGCGGAGGAAAGTGGCGCAAGCGTCACTCTGTTTGAGAAAATGCCGCAAGTCGGTCGCAAGCTGCGAATCACGGGCAAAGGTCGTTGCAACCTGACCAACTCGGCTGACGTTGGCGAAGTCGTCAAGAATATTCCCGGCAACGGGAAATTTTTATTCAGCGCGCTGAAAAACTTCACGCCCGCCGATACCGTCAATTTTTTTGAGAGCCTCGGCGTCGTGACGAAGGTCGAACGCGGCGGCAGGGTTTTCCCCGCAAGTGACGACGCCAAGGAGGTTATCGACGCCCTTTTGAGGCGAATGGCGATTCTCGGCGTCGAAGTCAAGACGAACGCACCCGTCACGGATATTTTGGCGGAAAATAAAAAAATCGTCGGCGTGATTGTCGGCGGGAAAAAATTTTCGGCTGACGCGGTGATTTTGGCGACGGGCGGCGCGTCCTATCCTGCAACGGGCTCGGCGGGCGACGGCTTTGAATTCGCTCGGAGACTCGGTCACACCGTCACAACGATTTTGCCCGCGCTCGTGCCGCTCGAAACGGAGGAGGACTTCGTCAAAGACGTGCAAGGGCTGTCGTTGCGCAATGTGCGCGTCAAACTTTTGGCTGACGGAAAAAAAATCGCGGAACAATTCGGGGAAATGCTGTTCACGCATTTTGGCGTAAGCGGTCCGATAATCTTGACGCTTAGTCGGCAAGCGGCGCAACTTTTGGCGGCAGGACGATTCGTTGAGCTGGAAATAAACTTGAAGCCCGCCTTGACGCCCGAACAGCTTGACGCCCGCCTCCTGCGCGACTTCGCCAAGTTCAAGGGGAAAATCGTAAAGAACGCGCTGATTGAGCTGTTGCCCGCGAAATTGATACCGCCCGTGCTTGACTTGTCGTATCTGCCCGAAGACAAGCGCGTCGACGAGATAACGGCGATTGAGCGGCGGCGATTGCTTGACATCCTGCGCGGCGTGCCGTTGACGATAACGCGGACACGACCTTTGTCCGAGGCGATAGTGACGGCGGGCGGCGTTTCCGTCAAGGAGATTGACCCGCGAACAATGCAGTCGAAGTTGATAACGGGATTGTACATAGTCGGGGAAGTGGCGGATATTGACGGCTTCACGGGCGGCTTTAACTTGCAAGCGGCATGGGCGACGGGCAACGCCGCAGGAACGTTCGCCGCAACATGAATTTATTAGGGACAGTTGGTGAAGTAAGGAAGACGTGGCAAGGGACGAGGCCGCCCATGGACGGGCGGCCGCCGCAACAGAAAGCCGGACGCTTTCTTTGCTGAACAAGCGGCTGACTGGGACGCGGGCGTTGGACAAGTGGTCGGCTGCCGCCCCTGCGAGGTGTCTTTTCTTTTTGGCAACGTGACGTTGCATCCGGATAGCGCGCTGAAACTCTTCAACGGCTTAAGGGAGGAGGCCGCGTCCACACTGTTCCCCCGCTTTTTAAGCGGGTCTTTCCTCGGTGAAAGAAAGTAGTTAATCAACTCAAAAGTCATTGAATCGCCGAATCGACGGAACGATTTAATTTACCAACAACCCTCAGGAGGGCTTGACGTTGATTGATTCGAGAATGCAGGCCGTGATGAATTTCGTAAGCTTCGGTAGCCGAGTGGCGGATATCGGCGCAGACCACGGCTACTTGTCCATTGAGCTTGCCAAAAGCGGGCGGGCGGCGAAAATCATCGCCACGGAAAAAAATATTTATCCTTGCGAGGCGGCTCTGAAAAATATTTCGGCGGCGGGCTTCGGCGAGGCGATTGACGTGCGGTTGGGCGACGGCTTGCAGGTGCTGACGGCGGGCGAGGTCGATACGATTTGCATTGCGGGCATGGGCGGCGCGTTGATTCGGAAAATCCTTGACGACGCGCCCGAAGTCGTTCAATCTGCGCGGCAACTGATTCTTCAGCCCATGAACGGCGTAAAAAAAATCCGCGCATGGTTGGCGGAAAACGATTGGACGATTGACGACGAAGACCTTGCCGAATCGGCGGGCATCATCTACGAAATTATCAGCGCGGTCAAAGTCCCCTCCGCGCCAAAAAGTTTCAAGCGCGACTCTTCGCCGCTGCTGAAGAAATTTTTTGCTCAACGCGTAGAAAAACTTCAGCGCGTCCTAAGCGAGATGAGTAAAAGCCCTGCCGCCCGCGCCTCCGACAAGTTCGCCGCCGTTCAAGCCGAAATTGACACCCTCCGCCGCCTTTGCTAAACTGCAAACGAAAACAAGCCGCCCACCCGGTCAAGGAAAAGCGACTTGTTTCAAAACATAAACGTCGGGGGGCATTTTAAATCCTTCGGCGCGATTTTGCAAGGAGTGATTCAAAATGGCAGATACTCAAGCCAAGGAAGAGGTTTCAAAGGTTGTGCCGCTCACTTTCAGCGATATGATTTGGTTAAACATTCAAGAGACGAATAAACGCATGGACAGGCTGGAAAATCGTCAGGAAAAGCTCGAAGAGAAAATCGACAAGACGCGGCAAGAACTCAATGCCCGCATGGACAAGCTCGAAACGCGCATGGACAAGCTCGATGAGAAAATTGATACCGTGCGCCAAGAACTTAATGCCCGTATGGACAAGCTCGATGAAAAAATTGATACCGTGCGCCAAGAACTTAATGCCCGTATGGACAAACAAGACGCTAAGATTGACAAACTCGCTGAAAAAATTGACAAGCTCGCCGACAAAATGGATTCGTCAAACAAACACGGCAATCTAATGACGGCAAGCGTAATCGGCATTGCGTTGGCGGTCATTTACGCAGTTTTCTTTAAATGAAATTCATTCGTGCCACTCGAATTCAATCCCGCCGATGTGAACGGTCGTGCCCTCCTTGATGCCGCGCGCCTTCAACAGGGCGTCAAGGTTTTTCATGCGCCAAATGAATTGGAAGCGGCGCAAGCCCTCCGCGTTGTCGAAATTGGTCATTGCGACGATTTTTTCCAAGTTCCTGTTGCGGACGATGAATTCGGCGGCGTCATTGCGCTCAATGATAACGGGGTCGTCGTCCTTTTCCACGTCGAAAACTTTCACGGCGTCGACGACGGGCTCAACCTCCTTGCCGAGTTCCTCAAGCCGCTTGCCGACGAAATTAATCAGCGCGTCCAGATTTTCATGGGCGGCTGCCGATACAGCGAAAAATTCAATGCCTTCCCGTTCAGCGAGTTTCTCAAGGGCGGGAAGGTTTTCTTTTGCCTGCGGCAAGTCGATTTTGTTGGCGACAAGGATTTGCGGGCGGTTGGCAAGCTTTTCGCTGTAACGTTTCAGCTCGACGTTGATTTTTTGGAAGTCGTCGATTGGATTGCGTCCGTCGACGGCCGCCGCGTCCACGATGTGCAAAATCAGTTTCGTCCGCTCGATGTGGCGCAGGAAGTCGTGACCCAAGCCGACACCGTCCGCCGCGCCTTCAATCAGACCGGGAATGTCCGCCATGACGAAAGATTTTTCGTAGCCCAAACTGACCACGCCGAGGACGGGCACCAGCGTCGTGAAGTGATAATCGGCAATTTCGGGGCGCGCAGAGCTGACAGCGGTTATCAAGCTTGATTTGCCGACACTTGGGTAGCCGACAAGCCCTACGTCCGCCAAAAGTTTCAGTTCAAGCAAAAGCTCCCGACTTTCACCCGGCTCGCCGTATTCGGCAAAGGTGGGCGCGCGTCTCGACGCCGATTTGAACTTTGCATTGCCTCTGCCGCCACGTCCGCCCTTAGCCACGACCGCTCGCTGACCAAGTTCCGTCAAGTCGGCAAGCACTTCGCCCGTCGTCGCGTCCTTGACCAATGTGCCTTGCGGGACTTTGATAACGCAATCGTCGGCTCCGCGCCCGAATTGTTTCTTGACGTCGCCCGCGCCGCCCTTGCCCGCCGTGAATTTGCGATTGAAGCGGAAATTCAGCAAAGTGTTTACGTTCTCGTCGACTTCCAAGACGATATCGCCGCCTTTGCCGCCGTCGCCGCCGTCGGGGCCGCCCTTAGGCACGAATTTTTCTCGGCGAAAGGACGACTTGCCGTCGCCGCCGTCGCCCGCCTTCACGCTGATTTTGCCTCTGTCTATGAATTGCATGGTCTTAACCTCCAAAGTCAAAATTTTTTAGTCGTCGTTGCTTGAAACCACTCAGAAACGATTTGCCTTGACGCGGGGATGTCGCTTGAATAAATGTCCAACGGCTCGGCAATATCTGCGCGGGTTAAGCTTTTGAGGGCGTCGACACTCTCGCCGAAGCCTCCTCCGCCGTGCGTGACAATCGGATAAATTTTCTTGCCCGTCAAATCGCAACTGCGCAGAAAGTTTTCGACGGCCTTGGGCAAGGTGTGCCACCACAGCGGGTAAATCAAAATGATTTTGTCGTAGGCGTCGACGCTGGGCAAAGTCTTCAGCGCGGGCAGCTCGCCGCTAGGAACTGTGGACTAAAAGTGATAAAATATATTTCGGGTGAAACAAAATGGCA
>CAMJMR010000048.1 GCA_946407095.1 uncultured Selenomonadales bacterium
AGCAAATCGACACCTTGACGCCGCAAGCCAATCGCGTTAAAGACTTGGAGGGCGAGGTTGCCAAGCAGAAAAAACAAATCGACACCCTTACGGCGCGCCCTTCCGATATTGCAATTTCAGTTATCATCCCGATGTACAACGCTCAAGAGTATATCGGCGAAGCTATCGAAAGTCTCTTTAATCAGACGCTGAAAAATTTTGAAATAATTATCGTTAACGATTGCTCGACGGATAATTGTTGCGCGGTTGTTGAAAGTTATATCCCGAAATCCGACGGTCGCTTGAAACTCTATCACATGGCGAAGAATTCCGGGGCGGCTCCCGCTCCGCGCAATAAGGGCTTCCTCCTTTCGCACGGCAAATATATATTCTTCATGGACGTTGACGACGTTCTTACCGAAACCGCCCTTGAGGAAATGTATACCCTCGCAAAAGAATACGATGCCGATGTCGTCTATTGCGAAAAATATTACATGTCTTCAGGCGTGGGCGAAGATTTCAAGAAAAACATTCACGTCGCCGACAAGTTGATGCAACATAAGCCCTTCGTCGATAAGCCGACTCTTATTTCGGATAATTTGGAAGAAAGAATCCACGAATTGTCTCAGAAAAAATTTTGGGTGACGCCGTGGCAAAGGCTCGTATCGCGTGAATTGCTCGCCGAAAACAGAATCGTCTTCCCCGAAATTATCGGCTCGGACGACGTGGTTTGGTGCTTCCAAGTTTTGTGTTGCGCGAAAAAATTCTTGCGCGTGCCGAATATTTGCTACATCAGGCGCATGTCGGACGAATCTTTTACCAAAAGCAAGAAGGCTCCGAACAGACATATTAAGCAGTGGATGGACGTGACAATTCGCGGCTTGAAGTTCGTGGATAAATTCTTGAACCGTTTGGACTTGTTTACTGACAATCCCGCCATTCGCTACGAAATTTGCCATTTGCTTTCAAATCCGGCGTTTTTTATGATATCAGGTGTTTGTGAACCTTTGCCGCCCGAAGAAATTTACGACATTTTCCAGAAAGAATTCTTGACCGAAACGGGCGAAATTAATGCGACAGTCTCTTATCTCTATACCCGCTCATGTTTACAAGAAAAAACCTTGAAGGAAAATAAGAAAAAACTCAAGCAGGCCGAAGACGATGCCAAAAACGACAAGAAACGCATTGAAGAGCTGGAAGCGGAAATCAACCGTCTGAAAAAAGAAAAGGCGACTTTGCCGACTGTTGCGTCGAAATTTTCTCGTCCCGCAGTTTCCGTGATTATCCCCATGTACAACGCGAGCGAATTTATCGGCGGTTGTCTGGAAAGTCTTTTGACTCAAACGATGCAAGATTTTGAAGTTATCGTAGTAGACGACTGCTCAACCGACGACAGCGTTAAAATCGTCGAAAGCTACGCGCCGAAATTCAACGGGCGGCTCAGAATGTCGAGTACGAACAAAAATTCTTGCGGCGGCGGTTACGTCCCGCGAAATATCGGCGTTAAACTCGCAAGCGGCGAATACATCTGTTTTGCGGACGCCGACGACTTCCTTTTGGACACGGCTTTGGAAACTCTTTACAAAGTGGCAAAGGAATACGATACCGATATTGTCTATACCGCCGCGCATTACCAATTCGACAAACCCGAGGAATCCTTCATATTGAAAGACGGCTTGGGCAGAAAGTTGGCTAAGGAAAATCTTGAATACAAGCAAACTCTGGTTGTCGACGAGCCCGAAAAAAATCTTCACATGCTCATCTTCGACAGAGGCTTTACCACTCCGTGGTCAAAATTCATTCGGCGCGACTTCCTGATTAAAAACGGAATCGTTTTCCCCGAAATAGCAAAAGCCGGCGACCATATCTGGACTATCGACCTTTACTGCCATGCAAAACGTGTTTTGTGGTTCCCGACGCCCGTTTACTTTTACAGAAAATACAACACGGGTTCCATATCGCGAGTAAAGCGGACGCTGTCCGAGCAGGTTTCTTATTGGGTAACGGCGTTTATCGAGTGGCTTAAGACGTTGCAAGATCTTTCGAACAGAGCCGACGTTTTGAAGAAAAACCCCGCGTATTGCTATGAGGCTTCCAAGCGCGATTTTGATTGGCTCCTCAAATGCTTGACCGAAGAGTTAAATAAATCGTCGAACGAAGACATTTATGAGATTTTGTACCGCGAATTCAGCAAGCGCGATGCCATGTCGATTAATTTGGCTATACCGTTCTTTTTCAGCGTTATCGACACCGAAAAGAAAAATCGCAAGGACAATCTGAAAACCATCGACAAGCTGAAAAAGGAAAACGAACAACTCAAAAAATCGAAAAAGTAATTTTGTCGGTCGAAGGCTCAAAAATTTGTCGGGCACAAAGGCTAAACTGAATCGGAGCGTGATTCAATGGGAAATCCTGCCGTCTCGGTGATTATCCCGCTCTATAACGCGGAACAATACATTGGCGAATGCTTGGTCAGTCTTCTTGCGCAAACCTTTCAAGACTTTGAGATTATCGTCGTCGACGACTGCTCAACCGATAACAGCCCCGCCGTTGTCGAAAGTTACGCGTCAAAATTCGGCGGGCGAATGACTCTTGCATACATGGAGGAAAATCACGGCAACGCCGGACTTCCTCGCAATAAGGGATTGTCGCTGGCTCGAGGCGAATACATTCAGTTGCTTGACAATGATGACGTTCTTACCAAAACTGCACTTGAGGAACTTTACACGCTTGCCGAGGATTATGACGCCGACGTTGTCTATTGCGAAAAATACTACATGTCCGAAGGCAGAGGCGACGATTTTGTTAAAAACATTCATCCTGCCGACAGCAGAATCCAAAAGCCGCCCTTCGTCGACGCGCCGACCTTTGAAACCGACGATTTGTCCGAAAGAGTTCAGGAAATATTGCACGGCAGATTTTGGGTTACGCCTTGGAGCAAATTTGTTCGACGCGATTTAATTACGCGAAATGAAATATTCTTCCCGCATTGTATGATATCCGAAGATGACGTTTGGACTTACGGTTTGGTTTGTCATGCCAAAAAATTTCTCCGCGTGCCGAACATGACTTACATTCGCCGCATGAGAGAAAGCTCTGTAGTGGGTACTCAAAGGACGCCGCAACAGACGCTGATTTTTTGGCTCAATCCCGTGCTGTTCGGACTGAAAAGCCTCGACGATATTCTAGGTCGAAAAAAATTCTTTCAAGAAAATCCTCAACAACGCTATGCCGTATTGGAACGGTTTGCCAACGGGAAATTCAGTTTGGCAATGAGGGCGGTTGAAAAATTTTCGTCGACTGAAATTTGCGATATGATAAAGGCGGAATACGGCGCGCGGTTTGGCGAGTACAGCGTTTTAATTCCGTTGCTGTGCACTCTTTTGGGGCAGGACAGGAAAAAGCTCCGCGCCAATACCAACAAGCTCAAACAACTGGACGCGCTCAAAAAGTCGGAGGCGGCTGGCAAGAAACGCATTGCCGAACTGGAAACGGTCGCAACTGAATTCGACGCGTTGAAAAAGTCGACGGCGGCGGACAAAAAACGCATTGCCGAACTGGAAACGGTAGCAACTGAATTCGACGCGCTGAAAAAGTCGGCGGTGGCGGATAAGAAACGCATTGCCGAACTTGAACGAGAGCTAAAAATGTTAAAGTCCTATATGAATGTTTTGCGAGGGGAATGATAAAATGGATGCGATTATTCTGCCGTACAAGGGCAAGCAACCCAAAATAGCCAAGGACGTTTTCGTTGCGCCGGGCTCGTCGGTTGTCGGCGATGTTGAAATCGGCGCGGGCTCAAGCGTTTGGTTCGGCGTCACTGTTCGCGGCGACTTCCAGCCCGTCAGAATCGGCAACTACACCAACATTCAGGACAACTGCACCGTCCACGTCATGGGCGACACGCCGACCGAAATCGGAAACTACGTCACGATAGGGCACAACGCCATAATCCACTGCCGCAAAATCGGCGACGACTGCCTTATCGGCATGGGCTCGATTATCCTGGGCTATTCGGAAATCGGGAACAACTGCATTATCGGCGCGGGCACCGTCATCACGCAGTACAAAAAAATTCCGAACAACTCGCTGGTCTTCGGCAACCCCGCCAAGATTATGCGCGCCCTCCGCGACGACGAAATTGTTGCGCTCCGAACGTCCGCCATGCACTACTACGAATGCGCCAAAGAATACGTCGTGCACCTCGGCTTGACGGCGTGGAATGAAGATTGAACGTCTGCCTTTTAATCGGTAAGCTTAACCGCTTGCCGATTTTTTTTGCGCAGGATACAATGACAAAAAATCTTAAGGGAGGGAACGACTTGCGGAAAAAATTTTTGGCGGGAATCTGCGCGGCAAGTTTTCTGCTCGTCGGGTGCGGCAACGATGAAATTCAGCCTGCAAAGCCGCCCGTCGTCAAAATTCTGCAAGTCAGCCCCTCGAACGCCGCGCAGGAGGAAAATTATTCGGGCGTCGTTCGCGGCCGCTACGAAACGAATTTGTCCTTCCAAGTCGGCGGAAAAATTATTTCTCGTGACGTGCAAGCGGGCTCGCGCGTGCGTGCCGGCGACGTCCTAATGACTCTCGACCCGAAAGATATCGCCGAACAATCGCGCTCGGCCGAAGCCCAAGTGTCCTCCGCCAAGGCTCAACTTCAACTCGCCAAGACCAACTACGCTCGCTACGCCGCGCTGTTCAAGGAGGATGCCATTGCCGCCGCCGTTCTCGACCAATACAAAACCCAACTCGACGCCGCGCAGGCCGCCTACGATGCTGCCGCCGCTCAAGCGCAACAAAGCCAAAACGCCCTCGAATACACGACGCTAACCGCCAACGCCGACGGGGTTATCTCCGCCGTCAACGCCGAAGTCGGGCAAGTCGTCTCGGCGGGGCAAACCGTCTTGACGCTCGTGCAGACCGCCGAACTCGAAGTCGTCGTCAACATCCCCGAAAACAAAATCGGCGACGTGCAAATCGGTCAGCGCGTCTCCGCAGATTTTTGGGCGACCAAAGACTCGGTCAGCGGCACCGTTCGCGAAATTTCTCCGATGGCCGATTCAGCCTCGCGCACCTTCGCCGTCAAAATTTCCTTGCCCGATGTGCAAAGCATTCAGCTCGGCATGACGGCTAACGTCTCAATCGCCTCCTCCGCCGCGTCAAGCGCGATTGTCCTGCCGCTCAGCGCGATTTATCAGACGGGCGACGCCGCGCAGGTTTGGCTCGTCGACGGCGGAAAAGTTTCCTTGCGCAAGGTTGAAGTCGTTGCCTTCGACGATAACAACGTTCAAGTGCTCGGACTCAAGGCGGGC
Source organism: uncultured Selenomonadales bacterium (assembly GCA_946407095.1). Lineage (GTDB taxonomy): Bacteria > Bacillota > Negativicutes > Selenomonadales > Selenomonadaceae > Quinella. Next base: position 5,289 of record CAMJMR010000048.1, read on the forward strand.
GATAAAGTTGTCGTGGCGGGCGTCCACAAGCTCCGCGACGGGCAAGAAGTCAGAGTAGGGACTGGGAACTAGGGACTGGGGACTAGAGATGAGAAACTTAACGGAAGTATCGCTCAATCACCGCGCCCTCGTATGGTATTTCATAATCGTGGCGTTCGTCGGCGGAGTGTTCGCCTACTTCAAGCTCGGACGCATGGAAGACCCCGCGTTCGTCATTCGCGAAATGATTGTCTCGGCGTATTGGCCTGGCGCGACCGCTTACGAAATGCAGGAACAGGTCACCGACAAGCTCGAAAAAAAATTGCAGGACATCCCCGGCTTAGACCACCTGCGCAGCAAGACGCGGGCAGGTCAAACCGTGATTTACGTTGCGCTCGATGATACGCTCGACACTGCCAAGATTCGTCCGACGTGGCGCGATGTGCGAAACTACTGCAAGGATATAACCGACTTGCCCGAAGGCGTCAGGATTTTCTACAACGACACCTACGATGACGTTTTCGGCTCGGTGTACGCGCTCACGGGCGACGGCTTCAGCTATGAGGAAATGCGCCGCTACGCCGAAGATATTCGCCGCCTCCTGCTCAATGTCGACGACGTCAAGAAAATCAATCTGCTGGGCGTTCAATCGGAGGTCGTCTACGTCGAAATAGACCGCATGAAACTCGCCGAACTCGGCATAAGCCCGCAAGTCATTTCCAATACGCTCGCCGCGCAAAATGCCATGACGCCTTCGGGAATGGTCGACACCGCAAGCGACAACGTTTATCTGCGCGTGACGGGCACCTTCGACAGCGTGGAGGAGATTAAAAGCTTGCCGATAAACGCGGGCGGCAGAATCTTCAGGCTCTCGGACATTGCCTCCGTTGAACGGCGATATTCCGAACCGCCCGATGCCAAAATGTTTTTCAACGGCAAGCCCGCCATAGGTATCGCGATAGCAATGGAGGACGGCGGAAATATCTTGGAGCTCGGCAAAAGTCTGCGCGGGACGATAGCGGCGATTCAAAACGATTTGCCCGTCGGTCTGGAGCTCGCTGCCGTGTCTGACCAGCCTCACGTCGTCGAAGAATCAATCGGCGACTTCATTGAGACGTTGGTTTTGGCGATTGTCATTGTCCTCGCCGTAAGCTTCGCAAGCCTGGGCGTGCGGACGGGTATGGTCGTGGCGGGCTGTATACCGCTCGTCTTGGCGGGGACGTTCTGCTTTATGTACGCGCTCAGCATTGACTTGCACAAAGTTTCGCTCGGCTCGCTGATAATCGCGCTGGGCTTGCTCGTCGACGACGCAATGATAGCCGTCGAAATGATGAGCGTCCAATTGGAGCGCGGCTTGTCGAAGTTCGACGCGGCCTGTCACGCCTTCAACGTCACGGCTAAGCCGATGCTGACGGGCACGCTGATAACCTGCGCGGGCTTCATACCGGTGGCGTTCGCGAAGGGCATAGCAAGCGAATTCTGCCGCGATATGTTTTGGGTCGTGTCAATCGCGCTGCTTTTGTCGTGGATAGTGTCGGTGATGGTCGCGCCGCTCTTCGGGACGTATATAATCAAAGTCGACAAGGTGGCGGAGGACGAACTCTACGACAGCCGCTTCTATCGAATGTTCCGCCGCGTGCTTGAAATTTTCCTTGACAACAAAATCTTGGTGCTAAGCGGGACAATCACGGCGTTGGCCGCTGCAATCTTCACGGCAAGTTGGGTGCAAATGGAATTCTTCCCGCCGTCGATTCGTTCGGAAGTCTTGATACGATTCACGTTGCCCGAAGGCTCGTCGAAGGCGGCAACGCAGGCTGAGGCTGACCGATTTGCGAAATACCTTGACACGGAGCGCAAGAACTTGGACAATTACTCTTACTACGTCGGCAGTGACTTGCCCCGCTTCGTGCTGACGGTCGCGCCCGAACCTGCCGCCGATAATCAGGCTCGCTTCGTCGTCGTCGTGAAGTCGGCGGAGGAGCGTGACGATGTTATCAGCAAAATTCGCAACGAACTCAACGAAAACTTTCCGAACGTCCGCGCCAATATCAAACTGATTCAGACGGGACCGCCCGCCGATTATCCGATTATGCTTCGCGTGTCGGGCACCGATGTCGATAAAGTTCACGCGCTCGCCGCGCAGGTTGCCGACCGCGTAGCCGCCGACCCGAATGCCGTCGACGTGAACCTTGACTGGAATGAAAAAGCCAAAGTCGTGCGCGTCGAACTCGACGGCGATAAACTGCGCGCGCTGGGCGTCACGACGCAAGCCGTCAAGTCGACGCTTTACACCGAAATCACGGGCGCGAAGGTTGCCGAGTTCTACACGGGCGACAGGACGATTGACATTGACTTGAGGCTCGCGGCGGCTGACAGGAACAATCTCGCCGCGCTGAAAACTTTGCCGATATATCTGGGCTCGGCGGGCTACGTTCCGCTTGAGCAAATCGCTGCGCTGTCCTACGACGCGGAATACGGTTTGATTGGCAGGCGCGACCTCAAGCCGACAATCACGGTGCAAGCGAACATCCTGCGCGGCACGGCGAACGACGCAACTCAACGGGCATTGGCGGCGACGGCTGACTTGCGAAAAGATTTGTCGCTCGGCTATTCAATCAAACCCGGCGGAGACTTGGAGCAAAGCACGAAATCAACGGGGCACCTGGCGGCGATGTTGCCGCTGGTCGTGTTCGTCATAATGACGCTGTTGATGTTGCAGCTCAACGACGTGAAAGCAATGGTCTTGACGCTTTTGACCGCGCCGCTCGGACTAATCGGCGTCATCTTCGCAGCGGTGCTTTTGTCAAAGCCTATGGGCTTCGTGGCGGAGCTGGGCGTTATCGCGCTGTCGGGCATGATAATTCGCAACTCGGTTATCCTAATCGACCAAATACAAAGCCACTTGGCGGCGGGCGAAACACTTCACGACGCGATAATCGATTCGGCAGTGTTGCGCTTCCGCCCGATAATGCTGACGGCGGCGGCGGCGATTCTGGGCATGTTGCCGCTCATGCGGAGCATCTTTTGGGGACCGATGGCGGTTGCGATAGCGGGCGGCCTGCTTATCGCCACGGTGCTGACTTTGCTTGTCTTACCCGTCATGTATGCAGCAGTTTATCAGGAAAGGACTTGAGACAATGATTGACTTCCAAAACTTCGACATCACGGACAACGAACGCTACAAAAATCATTTGCGCCTGTGCATTCAAATGCCGTCGAACTTGTCGCCGCTGTTCCTTTTGGGCAGGCTCGAAAGCTTTAAGTTTCTGCGGGGCTACGCGGCGGACTTGTGTTGGCATAAGTTCACGAACAACGGCTCGGAATATTGGTCGGCACCCGTCGGCGATTGGGACGAAATTAATTGGCGTGAAGTCTTTCAAAAGCACGTGCCCGCCGGGACTGTCTTCGACAACGTGCCCGAATATCTCGTTAAGTTGTGGCAACGCGACCTTGCCGAAAATATTTCCGTTGAAGAAAACCGCGACATGTGGGATTATATTTTGCACCTTGACCGCATGGAAAAGTTGAGCGGCAGTAAGTTGAAGTCTTTCCGTCAATGGCGCAATGCCTTCGAGAAAAATTACGATTATACCGTCGAGGAGCTGACGCCGAAAAATTTTGACGAACTGCGCGATTTTCAGGCGGCGGCGGAAGAAAATCTTCAACAACGCGTCGAACACCTTGCGGACGCCCAAGAGGACAACGAAATTTTCTTGCTTGCGCTGAAACATTGGGACGCTTTGAAAAATCTTTTCGGGTTCGTCGTGCGCGTCGACGGGCAAATCGTTGCTTATTCGATTGACGAGCAAATCGACGAGGCGCATTCAATCGGCTTGTTCGCGAAGGCGAATTACGACTTCAAGGGCGTCAATCAGTTTACCTATTGGTACGACGCAAAGATAAATCAAGAGCGCGGCGTTTTGACGCAAAACATCATGGACGACGTGGGCGAAGAGCATTTGCGTTTCTTCAAGGAGCATTTGTCGCCGCTTGTCATGCTGAAAAAATTTATCGTGACGTACAAGCCCGCAACGGAAGAAAAATCCTCGGCTCACGGGCTGAACTTCTCGGCGCGGCGCGACGGCTAACGCGTGACGGTAAAACTTTCCGGCAAACTCAACACCGATGCCGCCAACGCCATGAAAAACGAAATTTTGTCGACGCTCGACGGCGCGAAGGCGGTCACGTTCGATTTGGACGGGCTGGAATATATTTCGTCTTCGGGCTTGCGAATTCTCGTTGCCGCGCTGAAAAAAGTTCGCGCAGGCGGCGGCACCATGACGATTAAGCACGTCGGCGAACAAGTCCGCGAAGTCTTCGATATGACGGGCTTCACGCAGATTTTCAACGTGGAGGCTTGATAAATGCGAGGAGATTTTTGGTCGACGGTCGGCGAAATTCTCAAATACGGCGGTTCAACCTTCGCCGCGCTGGTCACTGCGTGTCTTTACACCGCGACGGACAGCTTTTTTATCGGCAACTGGGTCGGTGGCGACGGGCTGAAGGCAATGGCGGTGGCCTTTCCCGTCACGATGATTTTCACTGCACTCGGCAAGCTGTTCGAGATTGGCGGGAGCGCGGTCGTTGCCGAAAAAATCGGCGCGGGACAAAAAAGTCTTGCCGAACAAATCATGCGTACAAATTACATCTGCGCGTTCGGTGTCGGTGTGATTGTCGCGGTCGTCGGCAATGTGTTGCTTGAGTTACCGCTTCGCGCGCTTGTCGATAACCCCGAAGAACATGCGATTATCGATATGGCGGTCGGCTTCTTGCGGATAACGTTGTGCGGTCTGCCGTTCCTGCTGACGGGGTTATTGACGCAAACTTTCATGCGCTGTATCGAACGCCCGACGCACGTTTTTTACATGGTGGCAATCTGCGCGCTTACGAATATTATCTTGGACGCGCTGTTTATCGTCGCATTCGGTTGGGGCATGACGGGCGCGGCAGGCGCAACGCTTATCGCACAAATTCTCGGCGCGGCAATTTCGCTGTGGTACTTCAAATACTCACGACAAAAATTTTCGTCGAGTGGCTTAGCCGGCGCGGAATATCTTTGGCTTGCATGGAAAATCGGCGTGGGCTTCGCCGTGGCAGATGTGATGATGTGCGCCATTGAATTTTTCTTAAACGGCGTCCTGTTTACTTTGGATGCGTCGCATCTGCTGGCAACGGTCGCGGTCGCGAATACGATTTTGAGTTTCGTCTACCTGCCGCTGGAAGGGCTGGACACGGGCACGCAACCGTTAATTAGCAAATTTTTCGCGGCAAAAAAAATCGAACATTGCTTGCGCGTCATGCGTTACAACTTTGCCTTGACAATGGCGTTGACGTTCGCAATGTACGCGTTGATTATGATTTTCGCGAAGGAGGTGGCAGACTTTTTCATAACGGACAACGAACCGATAACCGACGAGATGATAACATTCCTGCGGCTGACGTTCCTGTTGCAACCGTTTATCGGCGTGTACACGTGGCTTAACGGAATCATGGCGGCGTTGGAGGACGAGTGGCGCAATTTGGTTGTGAACTTCCTGCCGCTGGTCGTGCAGGTGCCGCTGATTTGGCTGTTGCCGAAATTTTTGCCGATTGAATACGTCGCGCTGAATTATTCGATTATGGACGTGTGCTACGCGGCGGCTGCCTTCCTGCTGATTCGACCGTTCCTGCGCTCGAAGGGGCTTTCGTTGAAAAAAATTTTTGCTTGAAGGAGATGATTGGCTTGGAAAATTTCAGCGTCGCGATAAGCTTCGAAGGCAGTCTCGGCTGGGTTGAGTACGACGAGGCGGCGCGCAAGGTTATCGTGACATTGGGTGACGACGCGGGCAAAGCTCTTGCCGAAAAATTTTTGACGACGCCGCACAAAATTAAAATCCCCCATGAAACGCTTTTGGACTTTACGGAGGAGGATATTGACCCGAACGCAAGCGCGGCGAACTTGAAAATCGTTTTGACGCGGCTGTGGGAGGCTACGGGCGTTCACGTCGATTGGAGCCGTCCCGTCGACTATGTTAAGCTTCACCCGCACTATTGATGGCTGTTGGCGGAGGGAGTGTCCGTTCGATTCGGCGTTTAACATCTACTTTCTTTCAACGAGGAAAGAAAGTAGCAAAGAAACTCGCCGCTACGCGCGGGGCGGATACTAACCACCGCCGCAACGTCCGCGTCCCAGTCAGCCGCTTGTGCCGGCAAAGAAACATCCCTGTTTCTGTTGCCGGCGGCGCGCGTCCTTGCGCGCCTTCCTTCTTTGCAATGTATTTCTAAACGAAAGGAGAAATTTTTATGGCAACCTACGACAGCTGTCCGCGTTGCGGGCGCACCAATTTCGGCGAAATTCTCGAATGCACGCGCTGCAGTCTGGTTTTCTGCACCAAGTGCAAAGGCAAACGCTCTCTGCCCGACGGCACCCAATACGAATGCTGCCCGCGTTGCGGCGCGGAAATCGACGAGGACGAAGATACCGTTCGCGTCATCGCCAAAGAAAAAAAACGCTAAAGGAGGATTCTCATGGCAAACAAGATTTACGCCTTCCTGGGGCCGCACACGTCCGGCAAGTCGTCTATGGTCTCACAGCTCATGTCTATGGGCATTCACTACATCCCGACCGTCACGACGCGCGTTTTCGACGACCGCTACGCCTACAAGCGCAGGCTTTACCAGACCGTCAAGAGCGCCGACTACAAGAACGAAAAATTAATCGTCAACACGACCTATCAGGCGCATTCATACGGCTTGCGCAAATCCGAAGTGCTCGACGCCTACAAGAATCACCGAATCAGCATCGCGATTATGCACGACGTTTCGGGCATTCCTCAGCTCACGAAGTTCATTCACCAAGACCTCGTGTCGATTTTCCTAATGATTAACGACGAAGTTTTTGTCGACCGAATGCTCCGCGCAGGCTGCTCGAACGACGAAATTCGCTACTACGTGGAAACGGCCGACGAAACGGGCGAATTTGAGCATTGGCGCGACGTTGATTTCGTCGTCAAGAACACGTCGACGGCGCGCGTCGGGCTTGAACAGATTTTGGCGATAATGGGGCTCGTGACGCTCGTGCCGCAAAGCGACTTCGACAATCTCGTTAAATAGGCGGCGGCCGCCTCCTTTCGATTCGATTAATCTTGATTTTTATGATTAGGATCTACTTTTTCTTTGTGCGCGCGAATGTACAATGTAAGTGCAACACAATGAAAAACTCATAGTTTTCTGCTAAGAGATGTTTATCGTAATGGTGGTGAATACTTGCTACACGCGAAGACGTAAAAAATGCCGCCCGAACAAATTGCCAATCGTCTCAAGCTCGAAAATTATCCGATTCAGATAAGTTACAGGACGATAGCAATCTACGCAGGGATACGCCGGAACAAAAACGTTCATTGAGGTATTTCAGTGTCAACCGCTCTACACGATAACCCCTGACAGAGGAAGAGAATTTCAACTTCACGGCAAGGTAACGACGGAGTTGGGCGTTGAATTCTACTTTCCGCCGGTAGCATCACGCGCCTTAGCAAGGAAGACTTACAAAAAGTCGTTGACCAACTAAATCACCGTCCCAGAAAATGTTTGGGTTATAGAACACCCGCAGAAGTATATTTTTCCACTACGTTGCACTTAGCTTGACTATTCGCGCGTTTCAACGCGCAATCGGATACAACGTCACGTTGCCAGCCTCTGTCCTTTGCAACGTATCATTGCATAAAAAAAAATCCCCGCCGCTCAAGCAAGTGACGAGGATTTTTTTTATTGCACCTTACGAAAATTTTTTCCAGGCCGTAACCAGTTCGCGGGCGGCCAGCCGAGGATTATCCGCGCCCGCCACTGCCGACACTACGAAGAAACCTTGAACGCCCGTTGCCGCCAATTCGGGGATGTCATTCAGCTTGACGCCGCCGCCGACCACAATCGGACGCGGACTCACTTTGACCAGCGCGGCTATCTCGTCGAAGCTCAAAACTTTTTCGGCATCGGCTTTCGTCGACGTGGCGTGCAAAGCTCCGACTCCGAAGTAATCAATCTGCGAAACGTCCGTGGCGGCGATAATCTCTTCCGTGTTCGCGCTCAAGCCGACAATCGAATCGGCACCCAAAAATTTTCGGCAGACGTTGACGGGGATATCGCTTTGCCCGACGTGCACGCCGTCGACTTTAATGCCCGCCTCTCGCGCCGCAAGCACCACGTCAAGCCTGTCGTCGACAAGTAGCGCAACCGAATCGCTTTTGCCAAGTTCGCGTATCGTCCGCGCAGATTTTTCAAGCGTGGCAATCATCTCGCGGGCATTGGCGACTTTGGAACGAATCTGCACGCAAGTAAAGCCCTCGTCGACAGCAGCCGCCACGACCTCCTCGACGGGACGCGTACAATTTTCCTGCCCGATAACCAGATAAGCCGAAATGTCCAACCGCTCGCGAATGTTCATCTTCGACCTCCGAAACGTCCTACCGCATTGCGAACTCGCGACTCGACCGAAGGCGGCTTATCGTCCATTGCCTCGTTGAGGCGGTCAAGCTTGCCCTGCATCATGTCCGAATAGCCGGGGCGTATGTCGGCTTTCAAGACGACTTCGGTGCGAATGCCCTTTTCCGCTAAGACGAACGTTGCCCGCTTGACGACCGCCATAACGTCATCCCAATCGCCTTCAATCTCGGTGAACATCGAATTGGTTTTGCTCGGCAAGCCCGATTCGCGAATGACTTTGACGACTTCGGCGACGTGTTTGCTAAGCTCTTCGCCCGTGCCGACGGGCGCAATCGCCAAAGCAATCAGCGTATTCATTTCAATCACCCCAAAATATTTTTCAGCTCCGGTGCCTGCAACGCGTTATTGAAAATTTCTTCAAACGCGCCGACTATGCGGAAGTTGTTCGCTATGTCCTCCGCTGTCAATTCGTAGAGGCTGTCAAGGAAGGCAACTTTGAAACTCGCGGGCAATCCCGAAAGAGCCTCCGCCTTTGAGCCTGCAAGATTGAAAATCGTCGTTGCCGTCAACGCCGCGATAAACGGACTCGCGACCGCCGCATAAACCGCCATCACTCCACCCAACGCGCAACCGCTGCCCGTTATCTTCGTGAACAGAGCCGAGCCGCCCGCGCAGAACATTTCGTCCTTGCCGTCGGTTACAAAATCTTCTTCGCCGCTGACCGCGACCGCGCCGCCCGTGAACTTCGCAAGGGCAACAGCCGCCTCCTTCGCCGCAGAAACTTTTTCGGTTGATTCGACGCCGCGCACCTGTCCGCCGTGGCTGTCGTCAATCAAATCCCACAGCTTGGCAAGCGCGATTATCTCCGAGGCATTGCCGCGTATGATTGTCGGCTTGAAGTCTTTGAATTCGTGCAGGCAATTCATGCGCACTTTCGACAAGCCGATGCCAACGGGGTCAAGCACCCAAGGCTTTTGGTGTTCGGACAGAGCTTTGACCAGGCGCGGCAACGTCTCCGCATAAAAAGGCATGGCCGTGCCCATGTTCACGTAGAATGTCGGCGCGATTTCAGCCATGTCCTCGCACTCGTCGGGCAAGTAGAGCATTGCCGCCGCGCCGCCCACTGCAAGCTGTGCGTTCGCCACGAAGTCTTGCGTGACGGTGTTGGTTATTGACGGCGCAAGCGGATTGGTTGCCTTCACCCGTTCGACTGCCGCCTTGACTGCCGCGCGAATTTCTGTTTCCGTCATAGAAAATCCCTCCTTAACGCAAAAGGACGTTGCCGCACGCAACGCCCTTGTTAATTTCCGCTATGGTGACGCCTAAGGGATTCGAACCCTTGAACCCGCCGTGAGAGGGCGGTGTCTTAACCACTTGACGAAGGCGCCGAATCACTGTGCCGAATAATATCACGCCCGAAATTTTTCGTCAAGCAAAAGTTTTTCGCCCGCCACCAGCACACTTTTTAAGCAAACATTAAGAATCAGTGTTCATAAACGATTAAGCAAAGTGTGAATATGAGAAATCTTAATCAAGGTCTCGGCAGAAGCAACCGTCAGCTCGTAGTCTTTGCTAAGTCGCCGAGAGTGATTAAGCCAAGAAAAAGTCCGCTCCACTATCCACCGCTTTGGCAATACTTGCCAGCCGTGCGGCTTTAACTTCTTACTTATCTCTACCCGCAAGCCGAAATATTTGTGAGCTTCGTAAACGAAAGTCCCACGATAGCCGCCGTCTCCGCATATCTTTTTCAACGTCGGATAGGCGAAAGTCGCCAAACCCGCTACCCAATATCCCATTTTTGTGTCGTGTAAATTCGCTTTGTGAATCACGACCGATAAAAGGCAACCCATATCGTCGGTGACGATCTGACGTTTTACTCCTTTCGTTTTTTTCCCATGTCAAAACCTTTTTGGTCGACGGCTCCTGTCGTTTTCACGCTTTGGGAATCGATTAGAGCTTGGGTTGGATTTTCGCTCAAGCCTGCTCTTTGGCGCGTCAGCTTTACGAGGTGTTCGAG
>CAMJMR010000049.1 GCA_946407095.1 uncultured Selenomonadales bacterium
ATGCCATTTTGTTTCACCCGAAATATATTTTATCACTTTTAGTCCACAGTTCCTAAGTTTCATTGTGCACCTGTCATTTCATGACGCCCGATTCCAAAGTCAACTTGCCGAGGTGCGCGACGGAATTGAGCGCAATGATTTTCCATACTCCGTCCTCGCAGCGCAGGACGTTGACGCAAGTGTTGTTCTGTCTGATTTGCGGGAAGTGTTGCGGGTCGAGACCGAGCACGCTACAGATAATGACGGTGTTTACGTGGCTGTGTGCGCCGATAAAAATTGTCTTGACGGGATATTTGGCAACGGCGTCTTCCAAGGCATTGCGTGTGCGATACTGCATATCGCGCAAGCTTTCGCCGTTCGGAAAAGTCACAAGCCACGGACGATTTGTCCAAAGCTCGTATTCTTTTGGGAATTTTTCCTTAAGTTCGGTCGGATTGAGCCCCGCGCAGTCGCCGTAGTTAATTTCCTTGAGGCGGTCGTCGGTGTAGGCAATATTCTTGACGTGTGCCTTGGCGACGGTTTCGGTCGTAACGTAGGCGCGTTTAAGCGGGCTTGAAATGAACACGTCGATAGGATAATCCTTGAGGCTCTTCGCCAAAAGTTTCGCCTGCTTGAGTCCGTTTTCGTTCAGCTCAATGTCAAGAATCCCCTGCCAGCGTTTTTGTGCGTTGTAAAAAGTTTAGCCATGGCGCACGAGGATAACTGTAGTTGATTCCGCCGACACCTGCGCGGGCACGAAGATAAATGCCCACGCCAAAACGACGGCAAAGAAAGTTTTTAAAAGCCTCATGACTTTACCTCCTTTAAGCTGCGCGGCGGTGCTTGATTCGGTAGACGTAAGCGATAATCTCTGCTACGGCCTGATACAGCTCGGCGGGAACCATGCCGCCCACTTCCACGGCCTCGTAAAGGGCACGCGCCACGGGTTTGTTCTCGACGATTATAACATGATTTTCGCGAGCTATCTGTTTAATTTTTTCGGCAACCAAATCTTGCCCCTTCGCCACGACCAGCGGAGCAATCATGCCCTTTTTGTACTTCAGCGCAACCGCCAAATGCGTCGGGTTGGTTACGATGACGTCAGCCTTCGGGACTTCGCTCATCATGCGTTGCATTGCCATTTGACGCTGTTTCTGTCTGATTTTGCTTTTGATTTTCGGGTCGCCTTCCATTTGCTTGAATTCGTCTTTGACTTCCTGCTTGGACATTTTCAAATCCTGCGTCGTTTGCCACTGCTGATATTTGTAGTCCAACGCCGCCAAAACCATTATCACGCCGATGACTTGGAACGCCATGGTGAAGATGAAATCCGCCGCCGTCGCCAGTGAATACGGCAGGTCGAAGAAGATGAATTGCGGCATGTACGGGATTTGGTCTTTGAGGTAGCGGTAAAGGAAGTAGCCGATTATGATTATCTTGAAAATCGATTTGACCAGCTCGACGAGTGAACGCTTGGAAAAGATTCGTCCGAAGCCGTTAATCGGGTTGAGCTTGCCTAAGCTGAAGGACAACTTGTCCGTCGAAAACATAATCCCGACTTGGTAAATGTTAATGGCGAGCCCGATAATCATAATGCAAATCATGACGGGCAAGGACGTTTTTGCCAGGAGCAGCATAATCCCGATAAAAATTTCGCTGATGCCTTCGGTCGTGGCATTTTGTCCCAGGTGCGAGAAAATGTAAATCGTGTAGCCGGCGATGTTGCCGTAAATGTATTCCCAAAGGACGCGCAGGACAAGGAAGCCCATAAGCAGGACGAACGCCGTATTGAGCTCTTGGCTGCGCCCGACTTGCCCTTTCTTACGAGCGTCTTCGCGTTTCTTGGCGGTCGGCTCTTCGGTCTTCTCGTCGTCGAAGCGTTGCAGGTCGAAGACGAAATTTTTCAGTTCGTCGTCAAGGGGCGAGCGATTTGAGGATGAGGGTAATGTGAGCGTACATTTCATTGAATATCACGTCCAGAAACAAGACATAGAACGGCAACATCATTGCGAGCATCGTCGTGCCAATCATGAGGTGCATGGGGATGCCGACGACGAAAATATTCATTTGCGGCATGGTGCGGGCAAGGATGCCCATTCCGACGTTCGTCAGCAAAATCGCGAACGTCACGGGCATGGCGATTTTCATTCCGTTAAGCCAAATGCCCGCCGTCAAGTCCGTCATGATTTGCGGGACGGTTTGATTCCAGACCATTGAGTCGAGCGGGATAATGCGGAAGCTTTCAACCAGCGCGCCGAGGATTATGTGGTGCCCGTTGACTATCAGGAAGAAAATTATCGTCAAGTTGTAGAGGAAGTTGCCGATAAGACCGATTTGCTGTTGCGTCGTGGGGTCCATCATCTGGACGACGGCGAAGCCGACTTGCATGTCCATTATCTTGCCGGCCAAGTTTATCGCGGAAAGTGCTATGTAGGCGACGAGCCCGATAAGCCAGCCGATAAAAAGCTCCTTGACGACGGTCGCCGCGAACATCAGCACAGTTTCGGGCACTTCGACGACGTACATTTTCACGACGACGGGGAAGATTATCACGGCCGCCGCCACCGCCGCGCCCGCCCTAAGCTTTGCCGAAACGTTCATGCTGCCGAAAAAGGGCGAAATAAAAAAAATGCCGCTCGTCCGCGTCAGCACGAGCAAGAACGCCGCCACTTGCCCTTGAACTATGTCGAAAAAATCTATCTCCGTCAAAGTTTCGACCTCCCGGCAAGTTGTTCATGCTCAGCCGATGCGCGCCGGCAAATTGACAAATATCCCCGAAAAAAATTCTACCATGAATCGCAACATCCACGGCCCGAAAATCAGAATCGCCACGAAGACCGCGATAATTTTCGGAATGAACGCAAGCGTCTGTTCCTGAATCGAAGTCGTTGCCTGGAAGACGCTCACCATTAAGCCGACCGTTAGCCCCAAGCCCAACATCGGCGCGGACACGAGTATGACCGTCATTAACGCCTCCTGTCCGATTTGAATAACCAAATCCCCTGACATGATACACCTCCGCTAGCGGAAACTGGTAATTATCGAACTTATCAGCAAATGCCATCCGTCAATCATGACGAATAACAGAATTTTGAACGGCAAGGAAATCATGACGGGCGGCAACATCATCATGCCCATTGACATCAGCGTCGTTGCGACAATCATGTCAATGACGATGAACGGCACGTAAAGCATGAAGCCGATTTGAAACGCCGTTTTGAGCTCGCTTATCATGAAGGCGGGAATCAGCACGAACGTCGATACGTCCTCTTGAGTTTCGGGGCGTTCGGCGTCCGACAAGTTCACGAACAACGCCAAATCTGCCTCGCGCGTCTGCCGGAACATGAATTCGCGCACGGGCTCCACAACGTTTGTTATCGCCTCTTCCTGCGAAATTTGTCCCGCAAGATAGGGTTGCAAGCCGTTATCGTTCGCCTGCGACCAGTAAGGCGCCATTATGTAGAACGTCAGGAACATTGCCAATGAAACGACGACTTGATTGGGCGGGACGTTTTGTGTAGCCAGGGCGTTGCGCAGGAAGCCGATTATCACGACGATTCGCACGAACGAAGTTGTCATGAGCAGAATGGCGGGCGCGATTGTTGCCAACGTCAAAACCGCGATGACTTGCAACGTCGATGCGACTTGTTCGGGATTTTCCGCCGTGCCGACTTCCACGTTCACGCTGGGGATAATCGGTGCCGCCTCCGCCGCGCACGCCGTCATAATCAGCAACAACGCCGCGCAGATTAGAAAACAACTTCGTTTCAAGCCGAATCACACTTCCCAAAAAATTTTAGCCGCGTCCGAAATATCAGCGTCTTGCGGCATGAAATTGCTTATCGCCTGCGCTGAAGCCGAATTCGTCATAGGCATACGAGATTATGGCGATTGCGCCCAAAAGGACTGTGCCGCCAATCGCGTATTGCTTAGTTTTTTCTTTTTCAAGCGCAAGTTCATTGCGTCCGCTTATCAATCTTTTAATGCAGTCAAACGTACCTTCGACAGCCTTTTCACCGGAATTGAGCCCCAAGACACTCAAAGCTTTATCCATGGAAAAAATCTCCTTTCAATGAAAAAGGCAGCTCCCGACGTTTTACATAATGGCTCCTTGCCACAAATCACTTGTTATCGCCGCGCTTATACGCAACGCCAGCGCATTTCCAGCCCGCTAATCGTTGCGACTGCCTTCAAAGCAGGCTAGCGTTCCTTTTTCTTGAACAGCGGGATTTTCTTCACTAAGCCCGACAGCGTGCCGAATTCTTGAGAGAACATATCGCCCGAATTGATAACCTGCTCGTGAAGGTGCTCGATTAGGTCTTTGTCCGTTATTTCGCCGAGGAGGCTTATGTTGTGGTCAGTGACGCCTAACAAAAACACCCTGCCGGCCATTTCAACAGTGCAGACAGAGCGATTCGGTCCCAGCGGCAAATTTTCCAGAATTCTGCCGCCGCTTGCCGACATACGCGCCGCGTTGAAACGTCCTCCGATAAATCTTGCGGCGAAGTATGCCATAACCAGCACGACGGCGAACACGGCGAACAAACTCACCAGATAGGCAAGAGTCGACCACCACGAGACTCCGGTGGGTCTTGGATCGACTTCTTCGTAGCCTTCCAAGTACCCGCCGGCAGCCTCCGCAGCAGAGCCGCCAAAATAAATCAAAACAAAGAGCACGAGCGCAATCGGGAGATAAAGTTTTATTTTTTCAGTCATCAGCCGACGGCTTTACGCACGGCCTCAAGCACGCGGTCTGCCTGGAAGGGCTTAACGATAAAGTCGCGGGCGCCCGCCTGAATTGCCTCTATAACCATGGCTTGCTGTCCCATTGCGCTGCACATGACGATTTTCGCGCTCGGGTCGATTTTTTTAATCGCCTTGACTGCGGATATTCCGTCCATTTCGGGCATCGTTATGTCCATTGTTACCAAATCGGGGCGCAGTTCGTTAAATTTCTCGACTGCCTTCATGCCGTTTTCGGCCTCGCCGACGACCTCATAACCGTTTTTGGAAAGAATATCCTTGACCATCATTCTCATGAAGGCCGCATCGTCGACGACTAAAACTCGTATTGCCATAATACATCTCTCCCGTGTAAAGATTTAAGTTTTAATTTCAATCGCGAAAACAACTGTCCTAGGCATTTGATTATAGCCTATGTTTCGATAATCGGCAAGACTTACGGTTAAGTTTACTGTGGCGGCTCCGAATCGGCATTTCAATGACTTTTAAATTGGTTTAACTACTTTCTTTGACTGGCCAAAGAAAGTAGCAAAGAAATTCGCCTCGCAGGGGCGGAAGCTGACCACTTGTCCAACGCCCGCGTTACCCGAAGCCGCTCGTGCCCAAAAATACGCGCCTTTATTCGTTATTGCAGGTGAGCGGCGCGTTCGGCAGGCGTGGCTATTTCGGTTATTCTTACGCCGAAATTTTCATCGATAACAACGACTTCGCCCTTCGCCAAGAAATGACCGTTGACTTGAATTTCGACGGGCTCGCCCGCCAACTTGTCAAGCTCAACGATTGAGCCCGCCGCCAAGTCCAGAATTTCTTTGATAGTCTTTTTGGTGCGGCCGAGTTCGACCGTCACTTGCAACGGGACATCCAAAATCAAGCCGATATTCGCCTCGTTGATTTGTACCGGCTCCACCGAAAGCGGCGTGAATTGCGCAGGCGATACAGGCATATTTGTTACGACGTTAGGCTGCATTGAATTTCCCCCATATCCGTAACCCGGCGGCGGAGGCGCGTAACCTTGCGGCGGGTAACCTTGTTGAGGCGGAGGCGCGGCGGGTGCTGCCGGCGCAGGTTGTTGCGGAGGCGGTGCAGATTGTTGCGCGGGCGCGGCGGGCGCAGGAGCTGATTCCTCTTCGCCGCCGCCCATTAATGCTTCGACCATTTCCTTGGCAACGTCAATCGAAAGAATTTGCATTATCTCGCTGTCGATTAGGCCGTCAACTTCCATGCGGAAAGACGCTCTGACCATCGGCTCGGTGCTGTCGCTCATTGCGAAGTCTTCCTTGCCGAAATCGACCAGATTGACTTTGGGCGGCGATATGTCGATTTTCTTGCTGAACATCGTCGACAAGCTGGTTGCGACCGCGCCCATCATCTGATTCATTGCCTCGCCGACCGCGCTCATGTGAATTTCGTTGAGTTCGGTATCGGGGTGCGTGCCGTCTCCGCCCATCATCAAATCGGCGATAACTGCGGCGTCGGTTGCTTGAATCGCGAAGACGTTGTTGCCGTCAATGCCGACCGTGTAGGCGACTTCGACGACGAGATAGGGCAACGGGTAATGTTGCTGAATGACATTCATCGGGGCAACGGAAACCGACGGCGTCGTGATATTGACTTTGTGCCCCAACAGGGTTGAAAGCGTAGTGGCCGCGCTGCCCATTGAAATGTTGCCTATTTCGCCGAGCGCGTCCTTTTCCAAGTCGGACAAAAGCCCGCTGTAATCTTCGCCTTCAGGTTCGGGAGCCGGTGCGTCGCCGCCGCCCGAAGAATTGTTGTCGCTCGAATCGCCGCCGCCGGCGCCCGCCAACAATGCGTCAATTTCAGCTTGAGACAAATCATTCATCATCGTCATCAGCCGCATCCTCTCCTTTTTCTACGATTTTGGTTATCTGCACCGCCAGCTTTTTGCCGAAAGTGCCGGGTCTGCAATAGAATTTAGGATTAGTGCCAATCATGCACGGGAAATCTTCTTTGACTTTGGTATTGAGTTGAAGGACGTCGCCGAAGCCCAACGTCAGGAATTCGCGAATCGTGATTTGAACGCGCCCGACTTCGACAACGAACGGGACTTTTGTTTTGTTGAGTTTCCTGCGAATAACATCGGCGTGGCCGCCGTCGTCGTCCTTCGCTACCGACGCCGCTACCCAGAATGTCGTCGTCAGCTTTGACATAATCGGCTCAAGGACGAGGTAGGGTATGCAGATGTTCATCATGCCTTCCACTTCGCCTAGCTTTGTCTGCAAGGTGACGATAACAACCATGTCATTGGGCGGGACGATTTGCGTGAATTGCGGGTTTGACTCTGTCGCCTCAAGGACGGGATTCATTTGCGTTACGTTCGTCCAAGACTCTTTGAAACGCTCCATAGCCGAATTGACGAAACGGCGCATAACTGCATCTTCAATTTCGGTCAGCACGCGGGTTTTAATCGACGTGGTGCCGTCGCCGCCGAAAACTCTGTCCAGATACGCGAAGGCAATTTCCGAGCCGATTTCAAAGATAATGTTGCCTTTGAGCGGCGGGACGCCCAAAATCGTTATGACGCTTGGGTTGGCGAGCGATTGGACGAATTCTTGATACGTCAGCTGTTCGACCGAGGCAACGTCGACGTTTACCAGCGTGCGCAGGTGCGAACTCATGTAGGTGTTCAGCAGTCGCGCAAAACTTTCGTGAAGCATGTACAGCGTGCGAATCTGGTCTTTGGAAAATTTATCGGGGCGTTTGAAGTCGTAAACCTTGACTTTTTTGGCGGTCTCTTCCTGCTTGAGCGTCTCAAGAGCTTCGGGGTTATTGGCTTCGTTTAACAGTCGGTCTATTTCTTCCTGTGTAAGTATATCCACGGACAAGTTCCCCCCTTACTGCAAGAGGAAACTGGTAATGTAAACGTCGTAGACTGAACCCGAACCCAGAGCCATATTCAGCGCGTCTTTGAGGCCTTTTTTGAACTCTTCCTGCTTTTCGGCGTCGAAGTCTTCAATCGAGGCACCGCGCAGGTATTGAGTGGCGGCGTCGTTGACTTTAACCTCGGCATCGGGCAAGAGCGAATGCGTTTCCTCGTTTATGACAGATTTTTTGCCGGGGTTGAACTCGGCGATAATGCTTGCCTTGAGGAATTTGTTGCTGCGCGCGCCGCCGACGTTGACGAGAATGCCTTCTTTTGAATCGCCCAGCTTAACGAAGACGCCCGCGTCGTGATAGCGCGGTCCGACGTCGTCTTCCTCTCCGCCGCCGCCGGGGATGTCACCCATGACTTTAGTCACGACGAAAAGCGAAATGCCCGCCGCCAATGCCAAGCCGACGATAACGAGCACGGCGATTAGGATAATGGTTTTCTTTTTTGATTGCGCAGGAGGCGAAGGCGGTGCCGCTGTTGTCTCCTCTACGGCCTTTTCTTCATCCGGCATAATTTTTCTCCTCCACGATTATAATTGCTTGAGTGCACGGCGATACTTCATTACGCGGCGCACGACTTCTTCGGCGCTCTCTTCGACAATGAATTTTTTTTCATTGAGCAGCGTGATAACCGTGTCGGGCGTTGTCTCGATTGTTTGAATGAGTTCCGCGTTGAGGATAAATTCTCCGCGCTGTTTTGAGTCCGAATTGAATCTCGTTAGCTTAATCATTGGTCAACCTCCTGTTTTGGTTTTGCTGAAAATCTTTCGCCGCAAAGTTTCAAATCCCTTTTAATATCGAATCAAAATTTTTGCAAGAACATTTTACACTGCGAAGGCGCTTTGTCAACAAGGCGGCGGGCTACCCTTTCGTTGGCCAAGCAAAAGGGCGCAAAGACAGCTCGGCTTGTCGTGGCGGCGGGCGTGTCCCGTCGATTCAGCTGATTGTTGATTTCAAGTTTTAGGATCTACTTTCTTTGTACGGACAAAGAAAGTAGCAAAGAAAACCGCCGCTACGCGCGGGGCGAAAGGTCGTAACCCGCGCCGTCCGATATTTTCAGCGTGGCTGCGCCGACGGTTTTTGCATCACGCAAAAGCGTCGGCGAGAGGCCGTCATCCATGACGGCCTCAAATTACGCGGCGCATTGCTAGCTTCGTGCTTCAAGGCAGCGATTTAAACTTTGCGCCAGATGAAACTGTATCTTTTCGCGTTCCACTATGCTAGGATATTTGTAACTCATGGTCTTTTGATACGGAGGTCTTCACATTGGCAGAATTATTGGCACCTGCAGGCAGTTTCGAGGCGTTGAGGGCGGCGGTGGAGGCGGGCGCGGACGCAGTCTACCTTGCGGGAGAAAAGTTCGGGGCAAGAGCCTACGCCGAGAACTTCGCGGGCGAAATGCTTACCGAGGCGGTCACATTCGCTCATCTGCGCGGCGTCGACGTTCACGTCACGGTGAACACGCTGATAGCCGACGAAGAGCTTGACGAGTTCGCGGCTTACATAAAATTTTTGCGGCAGGCGAATGTCGACGCTTTGCTTGTTCAAGACTTGGGGGCGGCGTCCGTCATAAAGCAGGTCGCGCCCGAAATCCCCTTGCACGCCTCCACGCAAATGACAATTCACAACACGGAAGGCGTCAAGGCTTTGGCCGATTTGGGCTTCACCCGCGCAGTCCTTAGCCGCGAGCTGACTTTGAACGAGATTGAAAAGATTTGCCGTGAGTCGCCGATTGAAACCGAAATTTTCATTCACGGCGCGCTTTGCGTATGCTGGTCGGGGCAATGCCTGATGAGTTCGCTAATCGGCGGGCGGTCGGGCAATCGCGGGCGTTGTGCGCAACCTTGCCGCCTGCCTTACGAACTTGTCGACGCCGACGGCAAAAATCTTTTGAGCGCGGGAAAATATCTGCTGAGCCCCAAGGATTTGAATGCGCTTGACTTGTTGCCGAGGCTGGTTGAAACGGGCGTCACGAGTTTGAAAATCGAAGGGCGCATGAAACGTCCCGAATACGTTGCCACGGTCGTCAAGGTTTATCGTGACGCGCTGGACAAAAAGACTTCGACGCCCGAAGACCGCCGCAAGCTTGCGCAGATTTTCAATCGCGACTTCACGACGGCTTACCTTGAAAAAAATCCCGGCAAGAATTTAATCAGCGACATGAAGCCGAACAATCGCGGCGTCTTAATCGGGCGGGTTGCGGAGGTCGGGCGCGATAAGCTTGTCCTCAAATTGAGCGGCGAAGTGCACGCGGGTGACCAGGTCGAGATTTGGGTTAAGATCGGCGGGCGCGTGACGTTCACGGTCGAGGATTTTGACTTGCGCGGCGATTTGTGCAGCGTCAAGGCTCCGACGAAGGGCGTGCGCGTTCACGACAGGGCTTTTAAGATTTTCGACGCCGAGCTGACTGCCGAGGCACGAAAATATTTTACGGGCGCGCCTGTTCGCAGGATTGGCGTTGCGGCTGACGTTCGAGCTAAAATTGGCGAGCCGTTGACTTTGACGCTGACTGACGCCGACGGCAACGTTGCAACTGCGCGGACGAATTTCCTTGCCGAGCCCGCCGTCAATCGCCCGCTGACCGTCGACACGCTGAATAAGCAAATCGGACGCATGGGCAATTCGGTTTTCGCCTTGGAAAAAATTTCCGCAGCCGTCGACGACAACTTGATGGTGCCGATTAGCGAGCTCAATGACGTGCGCCGCCGAGCCGTCGAAGATTTGGAACGCCAACGCCTCCAAAAGTTCAAGCGCGAAAAAATTTCCGCCCTTCCCGCCAAAAAACTAGTCCCAAGTCCCAAGTCCCTAGTCCCTAAGCTCGTTGCCCATGTCGACACGCCGGCGAAGGTACAAGCCGCCTTGGACGCGGGTGCCGACGAAATTTTATACGGCGGCGAAACTTTCACGAATCAGCCCGTCAAAAACATTTCGGAGGCGATTGAACTCGTTCACCTGCGCGGAAAGAAAATTTCTTTGGCGACGCCGCGTCTCGTTCGCGAAGACGAATTGCCCGCGCTTGAAAAGATTTTGCCCGCCGCCGTCGATGCCGTCTACGTCCACAACCTTGCGACGCTCAATCTTGCGAAAAAACTTTCCAACGCGCCGATTCGCACGGATTTTTCGTTGCACGTCTTCAACAGCGCGACGATTAATTTTCTGGCAAGTCTCGGCGTCGAAGGCGTGACTCTCTCGCCCGAACTCAATCTTGCGCAAGTCAAAGCCCTCGTCAAAAAATCGCCGTTGCCCGTCGAATGCATCGTCCACGGGCGGCAAGAGCTTATGATTTCGGCTTACTGCGTCTTGGGAAGTTTCCTCGGCGGCTTGGACAAAAAAAATTGCCCGCACGTCTGCAGGGCGAAGGATTTTTACTTGCGCGACAGGAAGGGCGAACTTTTCCCCGTCGTCACCGACCAATTTTGCCGCATGCACATCCTCAACGCCAAAACGCTGTCGATGATTGACAACCGCGCAGATTTCGGCGGCGTAAGCAGGCTTCGTGTCGATTGCCGCGCCTTGACGCTTGAGGAGACCGCGCAGATTGTTCGCGCTTACAAGGCGGGCGGCTCGGAGATTGAAAACTTCACTCGCGGCCACTACTTTAGAGGCGTCACGGAAATTTCCTAAAACAGAATCAAAGACAGCGCGATTATCGCAAGGACAGCTGCCTCGGCGAAGTTGAGGCGTTGTCCGATATTTTTTTTGCGCAAAAGCAAAGTCCGCACCCTTCCCGCGAAGACCGCCACGATTGAAAAAATTATCAACGCCTGCACAGCGAACACGACGCCCAAGAATAAAATCGTCAAGCTTGCGCCATCCCGCGACAAGTCGACGAACTGCGGCAGAAACGCCAAAAAGAACAGCAACACTTTAGGATTGAGGACGTTCATGAGGATGCCGCGCTTGTACAGAGCCTTCGCCGAGTCTTTGGCCGTCGAACGCCCCAACGAAATTTTTTTGCCCGCCCGCGCCGCTTTGAACGCGCCGAAAGCCAAGAACAGCAGATAAGCCGCGCCGAAGATTTTCAGCATGAGCATGGCGGTTGCCGACGATTTTATCAAGGCCGCCACGCCGACCATTACCAGCGTCGTGTGGAAGACGATGCCGCTAACCAGCCCGCAAGCCAAAATTATTCCCGACTTCGCGCCGTCCGAAAGGCTTTTTGTCAGCAAGTACAGGATATCGGGGCCGGGCGCGAGCGTCAGCAAAACCGACGCCGTCAAGAAGTATGCGAACGTTGTTGAGTCCAATCGGGTGACCTCCTAACTTCAATCGCGGCAACGGGGCAAATCGCGGCGATGTTATCCCAATCTTCGGCTTGCGTCTCGTCGAAGTGAAGCCGCCCGCCGTCGTAAGTGACGCCGCCGCATTCGGATTCGCTCACGCACGCCAAGCACCTCACGCAGATATTTTCGTCGTAGAAAATTTTCATGCGGCAAGCCTCCTAATTGACTTTGAACGCGCTTTTGATTATCCTGCAATGGGAGGGGAAATGGTTTGAGCTTGAAAACGAAAATCTATCGCGCCTTGACGGGCTCGACGGTCAGAGGCTTCGTTCGTCGCGTCGATGACTTTTGCGCGCTGAACTTGCCGACCGTTCACGATAAAATTTTTTTGCCCGCCAAGGCCGCCGCCAAAGCCGCCTTGCTGAAATTTTCGATGACGCGTGCCAAAAAATCTGCGCGGGCGTCAAGCTTGTGGACGGTCGCCGCGAAAGAAAATTTTTCCCCGCTCGTGAGCGTCGTCGTCCCGAATTTTAATCACGCGCCCTTCCTGCGTCAACGCCTCGAAACGATTTACAATCAGACGTACAAAAGCTTTGAAGTGATTCTGCTCGACGACGCCTCGACTGATTCAAGCCTTGACATCTTGCGCGAATGCCAACGGGCTCATGCCGACAATACTCGCCTGATTTGCAACGAAAAAAATTCGGGCGGCGTATTCAATCAATGGCGGCGGGGCATTGAGGAGGCAACGGGCGATTTGATTTGGCTTGCCGAAAGTGACGACTTCAGCGCGGAAAATTTTTTGTCGGAGCTGGTGCCCGCCTTCGCCGACGACGCCGTTCAACTTGCCTTTTGCCGCAGCGATTTCGTTCAAGACGGACAGAAAATCTTCACGACCGAGCAATACCTTGCCGACGTGCCCGCCTTCGATTGGACAAAACCTTTCGCCGTGACCGCCGCCGAATTCGTCGCGCAAGGCTTCGGCGTAAAGAACATTATCCCGAACGTCAGCGGCGTCGTCTTCCGCAAGCGCGAAACTTTTCCCGACGCGTGCTTTGACATGAAACTTTGCGGCGATTGGGCTTTCTACCTTGAAGTCGTCAAGGGCGGCTGCATTTTTTATTCGCCGAACGCCACGAATTTTTATCGCGTTCACAAAAACAGCACGTCGCTTGCCGTTCAGAAGGAGCCGCGCTATTTTGCCGAACACGAACGTATTGCCGGGCTTGTCGCGGAAAATTATCGTGTGCCCGCTGCCGTCCACGAGGCGCACTTCCAAAAGCTTGAGGAACATTTTTACGGCTACTACGGCGGCAAGGATAAGCGCGAGCTTGAAAAACTTTTCGACGTGAGTAAAATTCTGCGCGGTCGTCGCAAGCCGAATGTGTTAATGGGCGTCTTCGCGATGAGTATCGGCGGCGGCGAGACTTTCCCGCTGATTCTTGCCAACGAACTCAATCGGCGCGGTTATCCCGTCACGGTGCTTGATTTTCAGATGGCCGACGAGTTGCCCGCCGTTCGCAGGAAACTTAACGCCTCCGTGCCGCTGGTTAGGCTGAACAACACGGGCGGGCTTGCCGAGGTCGTCGAGCAGTTCAAGATTGACTTGATACACACGCACCACGGCGCGGTCGACGTTGCGGCGAGCTTCGTTGAAAATGTCAAGCACGTCGTGACGCTCCACGGCATGTACGAGGCGGCGGACGCGGCTTACCTGCAGACGATTCTTGAGCGAGTGAAGACCGTCGACGCCTTTGTTTACATTGCCGACAAAAACTTGACGCCCCTGCAACCCCTCTTGTCCCTTGTTCCTTGTTCCTTGTTCCTTAGAAAAATTGGCAACGGGCTGGAACGTTCGCCGATAAATCCCGTCCGCCGCGCAGATTTGAACATCCCCGCCGATTCGTTCGTTGCGTGCGTCGTGAGCCGAGCCATTGTGCAAAAGGGTTGGCAGGCGGCGATTGAGGCGGTCGAGCTTGCCAATGCGGTCGGCGGTCGTCGAATCGATTTGATATTGGTCGGCGCGGGCGAGGTGTACGACAAACTTGCGGGCAATGTTCTCGAATTCGTTCACTTGACGGGCTTTAGGAGCAATGTGCGCGATTATCTTGCGGCGGCTGATGTCGGCTTGTTGCCGAGCGAGTACGCGGGCGAAAGTTTTCCGCTTTTGATTATCGACAGCTTTTTCGCGGGTCGTCCCGTCGTGAGTTCAAATCTTGGCGAAGTCGCGGCGATGGTCGAAGACGCGGGCGTTGTGTTCGATTTGGTTGGCGGCAAAGTTCCCGTCGAGCGGCTTGCGAAGATTTTGCGCGAGCTTGCCGACGATTCGGTTGCTTATGAAAAAATTCGGAGCCGAGTCGCTGTCGTCGCCGAAAAATTTTCGATTGAACGCGTCGCCGAAGAATACATTGCGCTTTACGAAAAAATAATCTAGGGGTTGTTGGTAAAGTCGAGTACAGAAAAAAACATAAGCAAATCTTTGAT
>CAMJMR010000050.1 GCA_946407095.1 uncultured Selenomonadales bacterium
ATTTTGTTTCACCCGAAATATATTTTATCACTTTTTGTCCACAGTTCCTAGGAGCTGTTGGTAGTATTAACTACTTTATTTTGCCAGCCCAAAAGAAAGTAGCAAAGAAAAGGGCGTATCTGCCGACCACCGCCGCAA
The DNA here is from genome assembly GCA_946407095.1 of uncultured Selenomonadales bacterium. Classification (GTDB taxonomy): domain Bacteria; phylum Bacillota; class Negativicutes; order Selenomonadales; family Selenomonadaceae; genus Quinella. Next base: position 139 of record CAMJMR010000050.1, read on the forward strand.
CGTCCGCGCTACCCGAAACCGTGTGTGCCCGCTTATTTCGCGTCACGCTCAATAGCGCGGGCGGCCGCCATCCATGGCGGCCTCGTCCACTGCTACTCATCCCTTACTTCATCAACACGAACACGACTGTCTTCAGCATATGCGCGGAACAATCTCGCCTGCAGGCATGTCGACAATCCTCACACCGCCCGTCGAAGTGCGCAAGCCGACTTTGCCCGCCGATGCCAAAACGACTTCGCCGATAACCGCCGCGTCCTTGCCGTAAATATTTTTCCGCATGACCGACAAAATTTTTTCGCTCGACTCGGCGGGAACAATCGCGATGATTTTTCCTTCGTTGGCAAGCTCCAAAGCGTCGAAGCCTAAGATGTCGCAGACGCCGCGCACCTCCTCGCGAATGGGAATTTTTTCTTCGTCAAGCAGAATGCCGACGTTCGCCGCCTGTGCAATCTCGTTTAGCACCGCCGCAATGCCTCCGCGTGTCGCGTCGCGAAGCATGGGGATTTTCGGCTCGACGGCAAGCATTTCACGAATCAAACCGTTGAGCGGCGCGCAATCAGACTTGACACTTTCAGGCAGCTCCAAGCCGTGACGTCCCGCCAAAATCGCCGTCGCATGGTCGCCCAAAGTCCCCGAAAGCAAAACCTTCATGCCCGCGCAGATTTTTTTCGCCGAAATGTCGACGCCGTCAATCAGCTCGCCGACGCCCGCCGTGTTTATGAAAATGCCGTCAGCTTGCCCGCGCCCGACGACTTTCGTGTCGCCCGTGACGATTTTGACGCCAGCCTCGCTTGCCGCCGCCGCCATGCTCGTGACGATTTTTTTCAGCGCGCCGATGTCGAAGCCTTCTTCCAAAATCACGCCGACGGAAATAAATTTCGGAACCGCGCCCGTGACTGCCAAGTCGTTGACCGTGCCGCAGATTGAAAGCTTGCCAATGTCGCCGCCGCGAAAAAAAATCGGGCGCACGACGTAGCTGTCGGTCGTCATTGCCCACTTGCCAATCTTCGCGCCGTCGTGAAGCTCGTTAAGGATTTCGTTGTCGAAGGCGGGCAGAATCACTTCATGCAAAAGTTGTGCGCTCAACTTGCCGCCCGCGCCGTGCGCCATAAGAATTTTATCGTTCATGATTTACCACCTGAAATTTTTGCCGCCGTACTTGAACCAAGCCGCGCAGACGCCCTCGACCGAAACCATGCACGCTCCGACAGCGTGAAGCGGTTGACACGCCTTGCCGAACAGCGAACAGTCTGTAGGCTCGACAAGCCCGCGCAGGACTTCGCCGCACCGACAAGCCGTCTTTTTCTCGACGCACTCAATCGAAACGGGCTCGACGCGCTCAATATCGAATGCCGCGAACTCGTCACGCATTTTCAAGCCCGAAGCGGGAATCGTGCCCATGCCTCGCCACTCGGCGTCCGTGACCCCGTACACCTGCGAAAGAATCTTCTGCGCGGCAACGTTGCCCTCCGCCTTGACGACCGCGCGATAATCGTTGACGACTTCGACTTTGCCGCCGTCAATCTGCTCAAGGATGCTCTTCAGCGCGATTAAAATTTCTTCCGCCTCGAAGCCGCCAATCGCGCTCGGCATGTTGAATTCCGTCGCCAAGAAGTTGAAAGCGTTCGCGCCAGTGACGACCGCCACATGCCCAGGCAAAAGGAAGCCGTCGACTTTGGTTGCCGCGTCGCCAAGCAGGAACCTAAGCGCGGGCGGCACCAGCTTTTGCGCCGACAGCATGAACAAATTTTTCAGCCCGCGCGCCTTCGCCGCCAAGACCGTTGCCGCTTGCGTCGGAGCCGTCGTCTCGAAGCCGACTGCCAAAAAAATTACCCGCTTATCGGGATTTTCTTCGGCAAGCTTAAGGCAATCCAGCGGCGAGTAGACAATCCGAACGTCCGCGCCTTGAGCCGATGCCTCCGCCAAACTTGAACACGAGCCGGGGACTTTCAACATATCGCCGAACGTCGCCACGATAAATTTTTTTTTCGCGTAGGCAATCGCCTTGTCGATGTAGTCGTCGCAAGTGACGCACACGGGACAGCCCGGTCCTGATACAAGCTCGACGTTGGCGGGGAGGATTTGCCTTATGCCTGCGCGGAAAATCGCTACGGTGTGCGTGCCGCAAACTTCCATGAGCCGCAACTTGCCCTTGCCCTTCGCCAGCCGCGAAATATTTTTTACAAGCCCTGAAGTATCAATCATTCACAGCACTCCCGACAAATCGACCGTGCGCGGCGCGCCGTTCATTTCGGCAACAAGTGCGTCACGTATTTGAACTTCGCGCTTGTCGACGACCTGCATAGCAAAGCCCGCGTGTATCAAAACGTAATCGCCGACCTTCGCTTCGGGCAACAGCATTAAGCTTGCCGACCGCTTGACGCCCGACCGCTCGACCGTCGCCAAGTCGCCTTCGATATGCAAAACCTTCGCGGGAAAAGCCAAACACATTTCCAATCACCTCGCCGCCAATCATACACCTTTCAAGGGACACGGGACAAGGGACTTTTTTCGCCTGACGAAAGTTGTCGCGCGCTCGCAGCACGAAAAAAGCACGCCTCCGATTTTGGAGACGCGCGGCTTTTATTTCAATGATACGACCTGACAAAGCTATTCTATGAAAAAATTTTTTATTCGGCTGTTGACATGGGGGGGTTGCGTATAATCAGATTGATAAGTTGTAAGTGGTTTTGATTTTTGAAAGGAGTAATGTTATATGGCAAATATTTACAACACAAGTAGCGGTACGGTGCACGGCTCGTATTTTGACGACGCGATAGTAAACGATTATCCCGCCATGGTCTACGGATTTGCCGGTAACGATCAAATCACCAATATAGGTAGCTTCATTTACGCGGACGCCGACGAAGGCAATGACATTCTCATTAACTATGCATCGAATGCGTATGTTTATTTGTTCGGCGGCGACGGCAATGACTATCTTGCAAACTCCGGAAACAGTCAAGCGACACTGTACGGCGGCTACCAAACAAGCGGCACGGACAATGACATATTGGTCGGCAATCCTTATTATCCCGATATCTTTATACTCAGTCCTGTCGGCGGCAATGATGTCATTTACAATTACAACTCGAACGATGTTATCTTTTGCTACTACAACGACTATTCTCCGCCGGTTCCTTATGTTCAAGGCAACGACGTAATTGTTCGTGCTCCTTGGATGACGGCTATTGTATCGGGTGCTGCTTACCAGCCGCTCAATTTCGGCTATTTGCCTTACGGCACGTCATACGACACGGCAAGCGAAGAATCCCTTTGGGGCAATGCGAACACTTTTTACGGCACGGCGGGTGCGGACAATTTCTTTATCGGCAAGGCAGGCGGCAACGATTTGATTTTCGACGCCGCGCAGGGCGATACGATTCATCTCTGCGACACGACGTTGAGCGATATCGTTGCCACTTCCGTCAGCGAAAATTCAATCGCCGTTGCGTTTAATACAGGTGAAGTGGCAATGGTCGGCACGACGGAAAATATTTCGCCGACATTCAAGCTTGCGAGCGGCGAGAGCTACGTTTACAATCGCGAGTCGGGTGCGTGGCAACAAACTTAAAATCTTTGACGTAAAAAATAAGAACGCGCTTTAACGTGACGACTTTTGAAATCAATCGCCGATAAAAAATCCCCGCCATTGTGACGGGGATAATTTTTTTTGCCGTGGCAGAAATTTTTTATCGGCAGTCCTTGAACTTTGAACGGCGGTAATGTATCTTTGCCTTGGAATGGAGGTGTTGGCTTATGAAGAAATTTTTTATCGCGGCGTTGGCAATTTTGCTGATAAGCTTTACCGTCAATGCCAAAGTCGAAACTTACGAGGGCACCGAAGAATATTACGTGTTGGGCGCAGTGGAAGATATCAACGTGGCGCGCGAACGGGCTCGCGAACGGGCAATTCGCAATGCGCGCGAAAAGGCGGGCGTTTACATTCATGCCTTCTCGCGCACAGAAAATTTCGAGCTGATTGCAGACGAAATTATTACCGTGGCAAGCGGCGTCCTGCGCGTCGTCGATACCGTTTACGAAATTGTTCAGCTGACCGACATGGACGGCTATTTGATTCGCGCGACGGTCAAAGCCGACATCGACTCGGGCGACTTGGAAAAATTTTTGCTCAAAGACGCCGACGAACTTTCCAAAATCACAGCCTCCGACAAGGCCACTCGTCTGCAAGAGGCGCAGCAAGAACAGAAAATTGAATCTCTCAAGCAGGAATACCGTCAAGCCAAAACGCCCGAAGAAAAGGACGTTATCGCCGCGCAGATTATCGAGGAGGATAAAATTTTCCTGTCGAACTTGAAACTGCGCGAGGGCAACAAATATCGCGACGAGGACAAGCATAAGCAGGCTGAAAAATCTTTTTCGGAGGCGATTGAACTCAATCCCGACAACGCCTTGGCTTGGCACAATCGCGGCTGGGCTTACGTCGAGCAGAAAAAATATCAGCAGGCTCTGAACGACTTCAACAAAGCCTCCGCGCTCAAGCCGAATTGGGAATTGCCTTATTTCGGGCGCGGCTGGGTTTTCAATCAGCGGAAAGAATACGCGGCGGCCGTCAAGGAATACGACAAGGTTATCGAACTCAATCCGAAATACGCCGTTGCTTGGAACAATCGCGGCGCGGCGAAGTCTTGGCTCAATCAAATGCACGAGGCGATTGCCGACTACGACAAAGCCATCGAACTCAAGCCCAATTACGCCAAAGCTTACGAGAATCGCGGCAAGGCTCACGGTGCCTTGGGCGAAGACGGTAAAGCCGAGGCCGACTTCCAGCGCGCCATAAAAATCACCAGCTCAAACAAGGGTGCCGACAAAATCATCGAAGAGACCGAGGCTCTGCTCAAGCGCGGCGATTACACCGAGGCGTTGGAACTTTTGAACAAGGCCGCCGAACTTTATCCCGACAACCAATTTGTCTTCGTCAATCGCGGCAACATCTACAACAATCAGCTCCGAGACTACGACGCGGCCATTGCCGACTACAACAAGACGATTGAACTTAATCCGAAATTTTCTTGGCCGTATCTGAATCGCGGGATAGCTTACGGGCGGCTCAAGCGTTGGGACGAGGCGATTGCCGATTACGGGCGCGCGCTTGAGATTGACCCCAATTACGCCGCTGCTTACAACGGGCGGGCTTGGTCGTATTGTCAAATCGGAAAATTCGAGGAGGCCTTGGTCGACGCCGACAGAGCGATTGAACTCAAGCCCAACGAGGCGAATTATCTTGAAACGCGTGCCTGCGCTTATATCGGCTTGAAACGTTACGCGGACGCGCTTGCCGACATGAACATCGCCATTAAGCTTTTGCCCGAAGGTTGGCTTTTCAGTCGCCGCGCAGAAGTTTATCAGCTCATGGGCGAAAAGGATAAAGCCAAAGCCGACGCCGACAAAGCAAAATGATTCGCCGTGCATAAAAAAAATCCCCGCCGCTCTTCGCGAGTGACGGGGATAAACTTTTTGCCGCGCAGATTTTTACGCGTTCTGCCAAGATTTATTTATGTGATTGTAGCGATAAGCCGAACCGTCCGCCAGCATGAATGTCGAACTTAATGCCTCAGTGCTTTGAGCCGATATGACGTTGCCCGTGTTGAATGCCACTGCCACCACGCCGTTGTCTTCAGCCGTCGCCACTATGTCACTCAACGTCGCGTCGCTCAAATAAACCATGTCCCTTGACGACGCGTTGACTATCGAATCCGAGCCCTGATATTTGCTGACAATGAAAATATCCGCTCCGCCGCCGCCGAACAAAGCATCCGCCGCAACGTCCGCGCCGCCCCAAAGTTGACTGCCGCCGTCGCCCGCGTATATCACGTCGCCGCCCGCCGAGCCGTTTATCAGTTCAAAGCCCGCGATGCCCCGCCCGTCAATCAATCCTGCATTCGTCGCCGCATATGCCTTGACGAAGTCGTTGCCTGCCGCGTCGCTTAGGTCGATAACTTTGTCCGTCGCGTTCTCAATGGCAAGGGCACCCGTCGACGAGCCCGCGATAAAGTTGCCTGCGCCGTCGTAGAATGCACCCGTGTACTGTTCAGCGAAAATAATTTTTTCGCCCGACTGATAGTTGGAAATGACTTGATTGCCGCCCGTGTAGACGTGTTGAGCTGCCGGCAAGGAAGGCTGTTGAACTTGCGAAAGCATTTCGTTATAAAGCCTGCGAGCTTCGTCTGAGAATGTGCTTGTCGTATTGTTTCCATACTTTCTGCCGCCGCCGTAGCCCGACGAGCCGCCATAGCCCGACGAACCGCCGCTACTTGTGCCGCTACCACTTGAGCCACTGCCACTGCCGCTATTGCCGCCCGCCGAGCCGCCGTTGCCGCTTGACGAGCCGCCGTTGCCGCCCGACGAGCCGCCGTTGCCGCCTGACGTGCCGCCGTTGCCGCCTGACGTGCCCGACGTGCCGCCCGACGTTCCCGACGCGCCCAAAACGATATGCGGCGGTCTGTTCCGGGCTCCAACGAGCCTTATCGTGCCTTCGCCGACGCGTATAAGTATATCGTCTTGATTGTTTATCGAAGAGTAGCCGCTGTCTGACAAAATTGCCAGCGTCGAAGTCGTATCGCTGCCCCAAATGGTATCGTCGCCGTCGCCCACCAAATATTGAATGAAACTGTTCGCCGCGCCGCTTGAAAGGCTGACTGCGTCGTTTCCTCTGCCGCCCAGGATTGTGACGAGCGAGACGCTGTTGTTGATTGTATCGTTGCCCATATCGCCGAGGATTGTCGAATGAGCCCCGCTGTTTGAGATTCTGTCATTATTCGAGCCGCCGCTGATTGAAACGTTCGCGCCGCTGTTGGTTATGGTATCGTTGCCGCCGAGAGCAGCTATCGTCGTGCCTGCCGAGCGGTTGGTGTAATTATCGGGTCCTTCGCTGAGCCTAACGAATGAGTTATCGGAAGGCGTGGTATCGGGCGGAGTGGTGGCGTGCGTTTCCTCATAGTCGTTTATGTGGATGACCGACAAGTCCGCCGCGCCGACCAAAGTTATCTTGCCTTCGCCGACCGTGACGATAATATCGTCGCCGCTCTTTTGCGTGGAGTAGGTGCCTGTGCCGTCGCCGATTTGCAAAGTCGACGTGGTACTGAAGCCTGTGACAATGTCGTTGCCGTCGCCGCTTGCGTAGCGAATCAGATTTTTCGAGCCGCTGCCCAAGTTGATTGAATCGTCACCCGTGCCGCCGCTGAGAGAGTTTTCGTACCAACGGCTTCCGTGAACGCTGATAAAGTCATTGCCTGCGCCTGCGTTGATTGAAACGCGCGGGTCGTTGTTGTCTATGGTATCATCGCCCGCGCCCGCGTCTATCGTCACGTAGCCGTAGCCGCCATTAATCGTGCTGTGGCTTTGCGTGTCGTTGTAGATTGAATCGTTGCCTTCCCCGCTACGAATGATGACGCCGCCGCCCTCGTTGTAGATTGTGTCGGAGCCTGCGCCGCCGTCGATTGTCGTGTATCTTCCATAGCTGCTGATTGAATCGTTGCCCGACGCGCCGCTGATTGAAACGTTTGCACCAATGCTTGAATTATAGATTGAGTCGTTGGCTCCGAGAGCTGCTATCGTGACACCCGTGCCGCTGTTGCTGATTGTGTCGTCGTAGGGCGTGCCGGTTATCAGCGTGTTGTTGACGCTGTTGCTTATGCTGAGCCCGGTCGGAGTGGTGTCGGAAGGAGTGGTGTCGGGCGGTGTGGTGTCGGGCGGTGTGGTGTCGGTGTTGTCGACGCCCGCGATGTTGAGCGTGTCCAAGCTTGCCGCGCCGAGCAGAGTTATCTTCCCTTCGTCGACGCTGACGATGACATCCGAGCCGCTGACTTGCGTGGAATAGGAGCCCGTGCCCGTGCCGATTTGCAACGTATCGTCCTCGTTGAATCCTTCGACAGTGTCGCCGCCGCCGCCCAATGCGTATTGAATCAGATTGTTTGCACCGTTAATATTGATTAAATCATTGCCTGCACCGCCTTGAATCGTCGAGTTGCCTTCCTTATTGCCGATGAAGATGACATCTTCGGTGTAGGACGCGTCAAGGATAGCCTCGCCGCCTGCCGCGTGCGTGAAGCCGACAACCTGCCTGGTGCCTTCCGGCGTGAAGAGATTGACAACCGTGCCGCCGACGCTTGCAGTGCCGCCCGCCGTGCTGTTGATGCTGACTTCAGAGGAGCCCGAAGCAGTCTTCAAGCTGACAACGCCGTCGCCGAATGCGATTGTGCCGGCCTTGATTGCCGAAGCAATGTCGCGGGTCTCGTGCTGGTCGAACTTGATGCCTGCGCCCGTGGTGTAGTCGTAGTTCTCAAGTTTGATTCTTGCATTGGCTTTCGCGAAGGTAACAATCCTGTCTTCGCCGCCGTCGCCCATGTCGAAGGTCACGTCGACGTTGTCGCGGACGAAGATTGAATCAGCACCCGTGCCGCCCGCGATGTTGACAGCATTGCCGATGCCCGCCTTCATGTCGATAACGGCCAAGTCGCCTGCGCCGTCGCCGAGGACGATGTTCTTGACGCCCGAAGTGAGGCTGTAGTTGCCGTCCGCCGCGAGATAATCTTCCGCAACATGGGCAACGTTGCCGCCGTCGTTGTTGAACGCGAGATCCTGCGGGCCGTTGAACAGGTGGACTTTCTTGGTGAATCTGTCGCCGCTGAAGTCAAGCGTCTGCGTCGACCTCTCATCAGGATTGGTCGTGTAGATTTCCATCGGGCGATCCCAATCGAAGGTCTCGTCGTCGAAGTAGCCTTGCAACGAATCCTTCGTGATAGGATTGGAGTAGGTGCCGAGTTGCGCCTCTACCGTGGTGGGCACGCCTGCGAGGGTCGCTATCGTGCTGAGCGGTGTGGACTTGCGAACGAGGATGTTATCGGGATCGTAGAGGTACGCGCCCGTATCCGCGCCCATGATGTAGTCGCCGACATCTGCGCTGACAGCTTCGCCGTTGACGTTGTAAGTGCCTTTCTCGTTGACGTACATGTAAGCGCCGTCGTCGAGGCCGCGCACGCCGCCGGAGCCGTTGACCGTCACGCCGTTTTCGTCGCCGTAGAATTCGTATTTGTGTTCGCCGTTGTTGACGTTGAGTCTAATCGGGTCGTCGGCTGCGATGCCTTCGTTGCCGGGAACTGCGATAGACGCATTGTCGAGGTCGCCGTTGATTGTGCTGCCGTCGAGCATGCCCGCAACGGAGATGTTCGTGCCGTCCGCCGCGATAGTCACAGCATCAGGTATCGTATCTTCGTCGTCGCCGTCGACGTTGAGGACTTCGACGTACTGGCTGTTGACCGTGAGCTCTTCTCTGCCGTCCGCGATGGCAATGGAGCCTTCCAGGCTGCTTACGCCGGTTAGGTCGCCCGTTTGGTCGGTCGTCAAGCCGAAGCTGTTGTTGTCGTCGACAACGGTGTAAGTCTCGCCATTGACAATGAATTCGCCGTCCGCGTCGGTCTCAATCACGCCGTCCGCAACTTCAATCGTCGCATTGCCCGTGACTGCCGTGACCTTGTCAATATCGCCGTCTTCGTTGACAACGACGTTGAAGCTGTCGTCTGCGTCTTTGATGCCGACGAACTTGCCGTTGACATAAGCGGGACCTGTCATCGCAACAGTTGCGTCGGTAATGTAATCTGCGCCGACGGTGTTGACTGTGATGTTCGCGGTACGGAGCTGCGCCGTGCTGACGGTTTCGGGCGAAGTGAGGCTGTCTGCGAAAAGCTGTTCCCAATAGTGTTCGGCATAAGATGTATCTTCGTAGGCGTAGCCGACACCGAGCTTTAAGTAATTCGGATTCCAAATGTTTACGTTGTGAGAGTCTGAACCTATCCAAGCACTCATGGCTAGGGCGGGAGTTTTCAAATCGCCGCCCGCATCAAGGTTTTCGGCACTGGCACCGTAAGCTTTTGTCAACGCCGTAAACCAATTCGTACCGTCGGGGCGCGTGTGACTGATATTGGAGCTGTCGCCGCCAACCATTTCTTCGGCACGAATCTGCGCGGCCTTCGTCAAGCCGTCCGACATTGTCAGCCAAGGACGATTGACATTGTCGCTTGCAGTTTTCTTTTCGCGCTCGTCGTTGGTGAGTTTAAGAATTTCCCAAGCCTCATTGCTTGCGGTGCCGTCGAAGTAGTCGTTTTCGCGGATACCCTTCAGCGTGACGTTGAAGTTGTCGCTGCCGTCGCGTAAGACTAAATCGTTGCCGCTTACGACGCTGGTTAGTGCAGGCATAACCGTGCCGTCGAAATTGACAGTGATTGTGTCATTGGACGGCTCGACATCCTCAATCACCGCCGCAAGGGTTTGCGTGGCGGAATAATTGAGCACAAAGGTATCTCTGCCATTGCCGCCGCTTAAGGTGCCGTTGCCGCCCGACATAATCAAAGTGTCGTTGCCCGACCCGCCGACAAGCAGGACATTGCTCTTGCCGTCACTTGTGAGCGTGTCGCCGCCACCCAAGCCGTAAACTTGAGTTTTGTCCGCACTGACGCTGATTTGATTGCCGACAGCGTTGCCGTGAAGTACTTCAGCCATAAAAATTTACTCCTTTCAAAAAACAGAAACAACCTTCTGCAATGCGGGCAAAGTATATAACGCAATGGGGGGGGGGTTGCAAGATTGGAAAAAAATTTTTTTAGTAAGCTCAAACGCGAATATCCTGTTTGGACAATAAAAAAATCCCCGCCATTGTGACGGGGATAATTTTTTTTGCCGTAAAATTTTTTAGCCGAGGATAACCAGCGACTCGTGAGCCTTGACGCTTTGCCCTGCCGCGACGTTGAATTTCTTGACGGTGCCGTCGGCGTCGGCGGTGATTTCGTTCTGCATCTTCATGGCTTCCAGAATCAAGAGGACATCGCCCGCTTTGACTGCCGCGCCTTCGGACGCAACCAACTTGACGACTTTGCCGGGCATGGGCGCATCGATTGAGTGTTCTCCCGCGCCCGCCGCGACTTTAGCCGGTGCAGGAGCCGCCGCCGCCTTGGGTGCGGGTGCAGGAGCCGCCTTCGGTGCAGGAGCCGCCGCCTTCGGAGCCGCGCCGCCCGCCGCTTTGACTTCCTCGACTTCAACCTCGTAAGTCGTGCCGTTCACAGTGACGTTGAATTTTTTTGTTGCCATTGATATTTTCCCTCCGATTTATCTTTTGAGTTTGCTTGCCAGAGCCCAGACTTCACTGCGCTTGATTGTGATAGCAACGACCTTGCCGCCGCCGCTCACAGCTTGAACCGCCGCCGTGATTGCCGCGATTATTTCGGGTTTAATTTTGTCAGCCACGGTAATTCCTCCTTAGAGCGGAATGTTTCCATGCTTTTTGGCGGGACCGACTTCGCGCTTGCTTGCCAAGGCGTTGAGTGCCGTGATAATCAGCGGACGCGTTTCCTTCGGCTCGATAACCATATCGGCGTAGCCGCGCTCGGCTGCCTTGTAGGGCGTCGCGAATTCTTCGACGTACTCGGCGGTTTTCTGCTCTTTGTCGGGGTCTTTGCGGAAAATGATGTTCGCCGCGCCCGCAGGCCCCATGACCGCGATTTCGGCACTCGGCCACGCCATAACTTGGTCGGCACCCAATTCGCGGCAGCACATGGCGATATACGAGCCGCCGTAAGCCTTGCGCGTGATGACCGTGACTTTCGGGACAGTCGCCTCGCTGTAGGCGTAAAGCATCTTCGCGCCGTGACGAATTATGCCGTTGTACTCTTGGTCGACGCCCGGCAGGAAGCCCGGCACGTCTACCAAATTGACCAGCGGCAGATTGAACGCGTCGCAAAATCTTATAAACCGCGCAGATTTGTCCGAAGCGTCAACGTCAAGGCAGCCCGCCATAACCGCAGGCTGATTCGCGATAATGCCGACGCTCCGTCCTCCGAAGCGCGCGAAGCACGTGATTATGTTCGTCGCGAAGTGCTGATGGACTTCGTAGAATTCGCCGTTGTCGACAATCATGCGGATGACGTCCTTCATGTCGTAGGGCGCGTTGGGATTGTCGGGGATAATCGTATTCAGCTCTTCGTCTTGACGGTCGGGGTCGTCGTTGTTGAAGACTATCGGCGCGTCCTCAAGGTTGTTGCTGGGCAGGAAGCTCAACAGGTGGCGAATCTGTTCAATGCAATCCTTTTCGTCCTCCGCCGCGAAGTGCGCCACGCCCGAACGAGTGTTGTGCGTCATTGCGCCGCCGAGTTCTTCCGCCGTGACTTCCTCCGCCGTGACCGACTTGATAACCGCAGGCCCCGTGATGAACATTTGGCTGGTATTCTTGACCATGTAGATAAAATCGGTGATGGCAGGCGAATAGACCGCGCCGCCCGCGCAGGGTCCCATGATGACGGAAATTTGCGGGATGACGCCGCTTGCCGCCGTGTTGCGGAAGAAAATGCCCGCGTAGCCGCTCAAGGCGTCGACAGCCTCTTGAATGCGCGCGCCGCCCGAATCGTTTATGCCAATAAGCGGTGCGCCCATCTTCATGGCCAAATCCATGACCTTCCAGATTTTGTGGGCGTGCTTTTCGCCGAGCGAGCCGCCCTCAACCGTGAAGTCTTGCGCGAACGCATAAACCAGCCGCCCGTCGACAGTGCCGTAACCCGTCACGACGCCTTCGCCGGGCAGTTCCTTTTTGTCCTGACCGAAATTGGTGCAACGGTGCTTGACGAACATATCGAGCTCAACGAAGGTGCCTTCGTCGAAGAACATGTCAATGCGTTCGCGAGCCGTCATCTTGCCTTTTTCGTGCTGTTTATCGATGCGAGACTTGCCGCCGCCCTGAAGGATTTTTTCCTTCTTGGCGTGCATCAAGTCGATTTTTTCTTGAACTGTCGCCATTTATTACGCTCCTTTCAGTCGCTTAAGGAACAAGGAACAAGGAACAAGGGATAAGGGCGAAAAACTTGTTCCTTGTTCCTAAATCCTTGTTCCTTATTTAATCGATTGGCAAAGCTCCAACAGGACGCCGTGAGTGGCTTTCGGGTGAATGAATGCTATCATCTTGCCGCCCGCGCCCTTGCGAGGTTTTTCGTCGATGAGCTTAACGCCCTTTTCCTTCAGGTCGGCGAGAGCCGCTTCCAAATCGTCGACGAGCAGGGCGATGTGCTGAATGCCGCCGCGTCCGCCGTTTTTCTCCATGAACTTGGCAATGGGGCTGGTTTCGTCGGTGGCAACCAACAATTCGATTTCGCTGCCGTTGGGCGTGGGGTAAAAGCCCGTCGTGACTTTCTGCTCCGCAACGGTCTCCGCGCCCGTCGCCTTCAAGCCGAGCAATTCCCAAAACGCGCCGACTTCCTGCAAATCTTTCGCCGCTATGCCGATGTGGTCTACTCCGAGAACTTTGAACATTTCGTTAAAACCTCCTGGTTATGTGTCAGCTTTTAGCTTAAACTTCTCTGAAAATTTTTACGCGCGTGCCTGTCGGGACTTTGTCAAGCGGCTCCGGCTCCTCCAGCTTTTCGCCGAAGACCAACTGCGCAACCAAATCCCAGCTTTCGGGCAGACCGAAGATTTGTTTAATCGGCTCGTCAATCAGCGGATTGTAGTGCTGAAGGTTTGCGCCAAGCCCCAAATCCTCAAGAGCCGTCCAAACCGAGAACTGCAACATGCCGTTGGCCTGCATTGCCCAGCCGGGGAAATTGTGCTTGTATTCGGGGAATTGGTCTTGCATAGCCTTGATCATGTTGCTCGACTCGAAGAAAAGAATCGTGCCGTAAGCCGCCTCGAAGCCGTCAAGTTTTGCTTTCGTTTCGGCGAATTTGCTTGCGGGAACGACGGCCTTGAGTACGTTGTTGGCGATGTGCCAAACGTTTTCGTGATGTTCAAGCATTGTCACGACGACGCGAGCCGACTGCATGTGGAACGCCGACGGGGTGTCTTTGGTCATGCGCTCAACCGCCGCGATTATCTCCGATTGCAGGACGGGAATGTTTCTGCCGAGTTTGTAGATTGAGCGGCGGCTTTTGACTGCCTCTTGAAAAATCTTCATTGTAACTTCTGCTACTTAAAACATAGACACTTATAGACAAGCGTCCTTTGTGTCCATGTCAA
>CAMJMR010000051.1 GCA_946407095.1 uncultured Selenomonadales bacterium
TCACGACGATTAGACTTTCCGCCCGCGCTTATACGCAACGCTGGCGCATTGCTAGTTTCATAAGGTGAAGTCGATGTTCTATAAGATTTTCAAAGTGCTTTGCCGCTTTTGGTTCGGGCTGATATTCAGGACGCAAGTTATCGGCGCGGAGAATATCCCGAAAAGCGGCGCGTTCATATTGGCGGCCAATCACGTCAGCAACTGGGACCCGCCCTTCCTTGGCACGTTCATTGAGCGCGAAGTCTGCTACATGGGCAAGGAGGAGCTGTTCAAAAATCCCGTTATGGCGTGGGTTTGTCGGAGCCTACACGTCTTCCCCGTCAAGCGCGGAGCCGCCGACAAAACCGCCATCAAGACTGCCGTCAAGATTCTTAAGGAGGGCAAGTGCTTGGGCATTTTCCCCGAAGGCACGCGCTCGAAGACCGGCAAGCTCGGCAAGGCGGAGGCGGGTGTCAGTCTGATTGCCGCCATGACGAAGGCACCGATTATCCCCGCCGCCATTGTCAACACCGAAAAAATTTTTTCCCGCGCAGAGAAATTCCCGCGCTTGGCAGTCGTTTACGGCACGCCCATGAAGTTCACGGGCTCGACGAAGGACAGAGACGCCCTCAACGACTTCGCGCAGTCAATCATGAACGAAATTGCCAAACTCAAAGCTGATGCGGCTTGAACAAAATTTTTCCCGTCGAAGGCGGGAATTTTTTTTTGTAAACCCTTGCTATCCCCCCCCCAGTGCGTGATTTAATATCTGCAAATAAATCATACTTGGTGGTTTTCTGAAGGGAGATGATTTTTATGGCAGTCCTCAGTAACTCGCAAAGCAACAAGACGATTAACGGCACGAATTCCAACGATTCCATTTACAATTCCGTTACAGGCAACAAAGTCACGATTAACGCGCTCGGTGGCAACGACACAATCAACAACTACGGCGACAGTGTCAAAATTGACGCGGGCGCAGGCGTTGACGGCATATCAAACGTCGGCGACTATGTTACAATCGACGGAGGGGCAGGTGTTGACGTAATAGCCAGTAGCGGCAACAAAGTTACGATTAACGCGGGTGCCGGCAACGATTCCCTCTACAACTTGGGCGACAGTGTCAAAATCGATTTGGGCGCGGGCAACGACTCAATCTACAGCTACAGCTACTACGGCACGATAAACGGCGGCGCGGGCAACGATACCGTCTCGCTCCACAGTAGCGGTCACCACAACGTGATTCAGTACGCGTCGGGCGGCGGCAACGATATTATCTACAATCTCGGTTCTACGGACACGTTAAGCATTTCGGGCGGCAGTTATACGCGCTCGACGGTCGGCAATGATGTCGTCGTTAAGGTCGGAAGCGGAGCCGTTACCCTCAAGGGCGCGAAGGGCAAGACGATTAACATTAAAAACGGTATGGAAGTAATACCCTCACCGCTTGCAACGATTTCATCAGGAGACCGTGGCAAAAATATTAATAACACGAAGAACGCCACTCTTTTAACGGGCACGGCTTATGCCGATACGATTAAAAACAGCGGCACGTCCGTAAGAATCAGCGTCGGCGCAGGCAACGATACCGTCTACAACAGCGGAACAGCCGCAAGCATAGACGCGGGCGCGGGCAACGACACCATTAACAACGTCGGCAACGGAGTTTCTTCTTACCCTTACGCGTCCATAAGGGGCGGAGCCGGCAACGATTCAATCTACAGCAAAGCAAATGCGGTCTTTATATACGGCGACGCAGGAACGGATACCTTAAACGTCGGCGGGAACGGCAATTACATCTGGGGCGGCGCAGATAATGACAGCATTTACGTGACGGGTTCCGCCAATCGCGTTTATGGCGACGACGGCAACGATACGATAAGCCTCGGCTCTTCTGCGGCTACCTTCACAATCAGCGGCGGCAAGGGCAACGACTTAATAAACGTCAAGGGAATCGGACACATTTTTCTTTATGCTTCGGGCGACGGCAACGACACCATCCAAAATTATACGACGGGCGAAATAAGCATAACCGGCGGAAAGTATACGCGCTCGACCGTGGGCAATGATGTCGTCGTTAAGGTCGGCAGCGGCTCCATAACCTTGACAAACGCAAAGAGCAAGACTGTTAGCATAAAAGGAACTTTGGACGGTGGAGTGTCAAGCGGCGGTAACGTCGGTGTGACGGTAAACAATTCGCTGTCGAACAAAACGATAACGGGCACTAGTTACGTCGACTCCATTAAGAATTCAGGCCTTCGCGTTACTGTTTCAAGCTACGATAACAACGATAAAATATTCAATGAGTACGGCGACAGTTCTTCAATAATCGCGGGCGCAGGCAACGACTCAATCTACAACAGAAGTTATTATTCCACCATTAACGGCGGAGACGGCAACGACACAGTCAGCAATTACAACGCTGCTCAATCTTCCATAAACGGCGGCGCAGGTAATGATTTAATCAATCTTGGCGGCAATTTGTCCTATGCTTCTGCGAATGCGATTGTAAAAGACAGTACCGGCAACGATACCATTTCCATATCAGGCTCTGCTCATAACAACGTCATTCAGTACGCGTCGGGTGACGGCAACGATGTTATTTACAATCTCGGCTCGACGGACACGTTAAGCATAACGGGCGGCAACTGGTCAAGCGTCGTTAGCGGTTCCGATGTCGTCGTTAAGGTCGGCAACGGAGCCGTCACTTTAAAGGGCGCGAAGGGCAAGACGATTAACATCAAGCCTTCAATCGTCACCCCGACAATAAAACCCGTCACGCCGACAATCCCCGCCGATGCATTAAATTATAACGGGCACAGCTATTACGTCTATTCGGGCTCGTCCTTAACGACGTGGGCACAGGCTAAGGCTTATTGCGAAGCTCGCGGCGGGCATCTGGCGATTATCAATAACGCCTCCGAAAATACCGCGCTTTACAACTATATGAAGCAACAAGGGCATGATTCGGCATACTTCGGGCTGTCCGATGCGGCAAGGGAGGGCACCTGGACTTGGGTTGACGGCTCGGCTTTAACCTACAAAAACTGGGCAAGCGGTGAGCCTAACGGCGGCACCTATGAAAATTACGCCATGTTCTATTACGTCTATCCAAACGGCAAATGGAACGACGGGGATTTAGCCGCAGGCTCAACTTTCTACAGCAACGGCAAATTGATTAATGACACGCGTGCTTTCATCTGCGAATGGGATACTGTGACGACAGCCGGTAACGTCGGCGTGACGATTAACAACACTCTTTCAAACAAGACCATCAACGGCACGAGCTACGGCGACTCCATTAAGAATTCGGGTGCCAATGTCAAAATATACGGCAATGCGGGCAATGACGAATTGCTGAGTTACAACGATACTGTGACAATAGACGGCGGCACGGGTAATGACCTTATTATCGGCACGGGGCAACGCTCTTCTCTCATAGGTGCTGCGGGTAATGATGAAATTCGCGCTTTTGGAAAATACTCTACTGCTCGCGGCGGCGACGGAGCCGACAGCCTTTCAACTGACAGCAACTATTCTTTTCTTAGCGGCGACGCGGGCAACGACCGCTTCACCACTACCGGCAGTTATATCACTGTTTACGGCGGCGACGGCAACGATTACCTTCACAACTACTCAGATTCAACTTCAAGTTATGCTCAAGGAAAAAACAATTTGTTCGACATGGGTGCAGGCAATGATTTGGTAAGCCTCAGCGGATACTCGTCAACCTTAATCACAGCTAATACCATTGTCGGCGGCAAGGGTAACGATACCCTTTACAGCTACGGGACGAAAAATCTTTACAAATACGCGGCGGGCGACGGCAACGACATCATCTACAACCTCGGCTCGACGGACTCAATCAGCATAACAGGCGGCAACTACACCCGCTCGACGGTCGGCAACAATGTTGTCCTCGGCGTAGGCACGGGCTCGATAACGATAAGCGGCGGCGCAGGCAAGACCATAAACGCCATAGGCACAAAGGCAACCACAAGCGGCGGCAACGTCGGTGTGACCGTAAACAATTCGCTGTCGAACAAGACGATTAACGGCACGAGCTATAACGATTCCATTTACAATTCTTCGTCGGGCAACAAAGTCACGATAAACGCGCTCGGCGGCAACGACTCAATTACAAATTACGGCGACACCGTCAAAATCGACGCGGGCGCGGGCAACGATTCAATCTACAGCTACAGCTACTACGGCACGATAAACGGCGGCACGGACAACGATACCGTCTCGCTCCACAGTTCGGGGCACCATAACGTCATTCAGTACACGTCGGGCGGCGGCAATGATGTTATTTACAATCTCGGCTCGACGGACACGTTGAGCATAACGGGCGGCAACTGGTCAAGCGTCGTCAGCGGTTCCGATGTCGTCGTTAAGGTCGGCAGTGGAGCCGTCACCCTCAAGGGCGCGAAGGGCAAGACGATTAACATCAAGCCTTCAATCGTCACCCCAACTGTCCCGCCCGCCACGACACCTTCGGGCAAAGTCATTTACGGCACAAGCGGCAACGATAACATAAACAATTCCATAGCGGGAGCCGTAATTTACGGTTACGGCGGAAATGATACCGTTTATAACAGCAGTCACAATGACGTTACGATTTATGGCGGCGACGGCGCGGATTCCATTAAGGCTCGGTATTCCGATAACGTGGCATCTTCGGGCGGCGCCGGCAATGATAAAATCACCGTCTACAGCGGGAACAACGCCTCTGTCGTCGGAGATGACGGCAACGATACGCTGGAAGTTACCGGCACGGGAGCTTACATTTCCGGCGGCGACGGAAACGACGATATAGAAAACAACGGCAATAACGCCTTGATTTACGGCGGCAACAACTCTGATTACATTTACCTCAGCGGCGCAAACTCAACAATATACGGAGACACGGGCAACGATTATATCGACAGTCGCGGCTCTAACAATACAGTTTATGGTGGAGCCGACAACGATTCTGTTTGCGTCAACAGCAATACGAACGGTTTTGTCGATACCGGCACAGGCAACGACACAATTAAAGCCCGGTATGGGGATAATCTTTCAATTAAGGGCGGCACAGGAAACGATTCCATAAATCTGTACAGCGTTTCCTGCGTCATAGCGTACAATACGGGCGACGGCAACGATATAATTATCGGCTTCGACGGCAACGATACGCTGAAAATTACGGGCGGCAGTTACACGCGCTCGACGGTCGGCAATGATGTCGTCATCAAAGTCGGCAACGGAGCCGTCACTCTTAAGGGCGCAAAGGGCAATGCGATTAATATCAGCGGCGGCAACCTCACAAGCTCTTACGATTTGGCAAGCGATTTTATCAGCGCGGACGACAACAATTTCATAACGGACAGCGCGAATTTGAGTTCGCTGGTCGACAGCGGCGCGATTGATTATTCCGTCGGCAAGCTTAATCCACTTGAAAATGTCACGAGCCTCACGCAGAAGAGTGCCTTAATGACTTTTGCCAAGAAATAAATTTTCTCGTCTAAAAAATTTCAGCCCGCCAATTTCCGTCGAACGCGGCGGAGAGCGGCGGGCTTTGTTGTAAAAAAAATCCCCGCACTTTCGGCGGGGAGGTGATTGTTTCAGTCAAATAAGTCCTTGAGCTTGTCGAAGAATGATTTCTTTTCGGGATTGTTCTTTGAATCGGAGCCGTCGTCCTCGAATTCGCGCAAGAGTTTCTTTTGGCGGCTCGTGAGGTTTTTCGGAGTCAAAACCTTAATCGTAACGAACTCGTCGCCGCGCTCGTTGCCGTGCATGAACGGAATGCCTTTGCCGCGAATCCTCAACACCGCGCCCGATTGCGTCCCTTCGGGGATTGTCAAATCGACTTTGCCGTCAATCGTCGGAGCCTCAATCTTCGCGCCCAATGCCGCCTGCACGAAGCTGATTGGGATTTCGCAGTAAACATCCTCGGCGTTGCGGGAAAAGATTTTGTGCGGCTTAATGTTAATGTAAACGTAAAGGTCGCCGGGTTGGCCGCCGCGTTCGCCCGCCTGCCCGCCGCCGCTGATGCGAAGTCGTTGCCCCGCGTCGACGCCCTTTGGGACGGTGAGCTTGATTTCCCGTTCGACACGAATTTTGCCCGCGCCGTGACAGTGCTCGCAAGGATTCTTGATAATCTGCCCTGTGCCGTAACACCGCTCGCAAGGTCTGGCGTTCGATATGACACCGAAGGGCGTGCGCGTCGTAGTCTGTCTCATGCCCGTGCCGTGACAATCGGGGCATTCGTCGGGCGTAGTACCTTTCGCTGCACCGCTGCCGCCGCATTCCTCGCAAGTTTCCATGCGCGGAACTTTAATCGTCATATCCTTGCCGAATGCCGCCTCCTCGAAGGCGATATGCAAATCGTAGCGCAAATCGGCACCCTTTTGAGGACCGCGCTTTTGACGGGCACGCGCACCGCCGCCGAAGAATTGCTCAAAGATGTCTCCGAAGCCGAAGCCGCCTGCGCCGCCGAAAATGTCGTTCATGTTGATATTTCCGGTGAAACCGCCGCCGCCTTGCCCGTAGCCGCCGTTCGGGTCGATGAAGCCGAATTGGTCGTACTGCGCGCGTTTATCCTTGTCCTTCAGCACGTCGTAGGCCTCGTTGATTTCTTTCATCTTGGCCTCGGCAGTCTTGGGGTCGTCGCGGTTAAGGTCGGGGTGATACTTGCGCGCAAGCTTGCGGTAAGCCTTTTTTATTTCGTCGTCGGTGGAATTCTTGTTGACGCCGAGCACTTCGTAATAATCCTTCTTGCCCGCCATAAAATCATCTCCTTAAGCAAAAAACGGGAAGAGAGAATTTTTCTCCCCTCCCTGCAAGTGATTCGTCACGAATTATTTTTTATCTTTAGCGTCTGACCATTCGGCGTCGATAGTTCCGTCGTCGTTCTTTTTGTCGGAGCCTTGCTGTTGTTGCGTGAAGTCGGCATTGGGTTCGCCTTGATTCGGATTGGCCGCGCCCGATTTGTAAGCCGCCTCGCTGAGTTTGTACAGAGCTTGACGAACATCCTCCGTAAGTTTCTTGAGTTCGTCGGTGTCCGCGCTGTCCATGTTGTCTTTGAGGGTTTTGGCGGCGTCGCGAACGTTTTTAATCAATTCGTCGTCTACTTTGCCCTCGAAGTCCTTGCACGTCTTTTCCGATTGATAAACCGTATGTTCGGCGTCGTTCTTGGCGTCGGCGGCCTCGCGTTGCTTTTTGTCTTCGGCCTCGTGAGCAGCCGCCTCTTTAACCATGCGGTCGATATCGTCCTTGCTCATGCCGCTCGAAGATTGAATCGTGATTTTCTGTTCCTTGCCGGTGGATTTGTCCTTCGCGCTGACGTTGACGATGCCGTTGCGATCGATGTCGAAGGTGACTTCGATTTGCGGAATGCCGCGCGGTGCAGGCGGAATGTCCGACAGTACGAAGCGTCCGAGGGTTTTATTGCCGGCAGCCATTTCGCGTTCGCCCTGCAAGACGTGAATTTCGACGCTGGTTTGACCGTCCGCCGCTGTCGAGAAGACTTGCGATTTTTGCGTCGGGATTGTCGTGTTGCGTTCGATAATCTTGGTGCAGACGCCGCCGAGCGTTTCGATGCCGAGGGACAACGGCGTAACGTCAAGCAGAAGAATTTCGTTGCCCTTGCCGAATTCGCCGCTGAGCACGCCGCCTTGAATCGCCGCGCCGATTGAAACGCATTCGTCGGGATTGATGCCTTTGGACGGCTCTTTGCCGAGGATTTCGCGAATGGCATTCTGCACGGCGGGGATTCTGCTTGAGCCGCCAACCAAAATGATTTTGTCGATGTCTTTGCCCGTCAAGCCCGCGTCCTTCATGGCGTTGCGAGTCGGACCCATTGTGCGCTCAACGAGGTCGCGGGTGAGGTCGTCGAACTTTGCACGCGTCAACGTCAAGTCAAGGTGCTTGGGGCCGCTTGCGTCGGCTGTTATGAACGGCAGATTGATATTGGTCGACGTCATGGAGCTTAACTCAATCTTAGCCTTTTCCGCCGCCTCAATCAGACGTTGCGCGCTCATCTTGTCGGCCGAAAGGTCGATGCCGTTGTCGCGCTTGAATTCGGCAACCATCCAATCCATAACCTTTTTGTCGAAGTCGTCGCCGCCGAGGTGCGTGTCGCCGCTGGTCGCCTTGACTTCAAAGGTATGTTCGTCGAGTTCAAGGATTGACACGTCGAAGGTGCCGCCGCCGAGGTCGAAAACCAAAATCGTTTCGTCGTTGTCTTTGTCCAAACCGTAAGCCAAAGCCGCCGCCGTCGGCTCGTTGATTATGCGCAAGACTTCAAGTCCCGCGATAGTGCCCGCGTCCTTCGTGGCTTGACGTTGGCTGTCGTTGAAGTAGGCCGGGACTGTGATAACCGCTTGCGTGACGGTCTCGCCGAGGTAAGCCTCCGCGTCGGCCTTGAGCTTTTGCAAAACCATGGCGGAAATTTCGGGCGGCGTGTAGTCTTTGCCGTCGATTGAAACTTTGTAACTTTCGCCCATGTGACGCTTGATTGACGAAATTGTTCTGTCGGGGTTGCTGACGGCTTGACGTTTCGCCAACTGACCGACAAGGCGTTGACCGTCCTTTGTGAAGCCGACAACTGAAGGCGTGATTCTGCTGCCTTCGGGGTTCGTGATAACCGTGGGTTCGCCGCCTTCGATGACGCTGACGACGCTGTTAGTTGTTCCCAAATCTATGCCAATGACTTTACTCATAAAGAATTCCTCCTGTTACGAATTGTTTACAACTTGCACCATGCTGGGGCGAATCACTCTGCCGCGCGCGATGTAGCCGCGTTGAAGTTCGGCGGCTATCATGCCGTCGGGCTTCGTTTCGTCTTTGACTGTGCCGACTGCCTGATGAAAATTCGGGTCGAAGGGCTTGTCTTGTGTATCAATCGGCTCAAGTCCGTGCTTGCCCATGACCGCCGCCGTTTCCTGCCGAATCATCTCGATTCCCTTGCGCAAGGTCTCGACGTTTGCCTCCTCGGCGTTTTCCGACGCCTGCGTTGCCCTGCTTAAGTTGTCCAAGAGCGGCAGTAAGTCTTTAAGGAATGCCTGTTCGATGACCGCCGCCAATTCCGATTTTTCGCGAGCCGTTCGCTTGCGGAAGTTGTCGAAGTCCGCTTGCAGTCTGATTATCCTGTCGTCCTTCGCGCTCAAGTCCGCTTTCAACTTTTCAAGCTCCGCCGCCGCGTCGACTTCCTGAACCTTTTCGACTTCGGGCGCGGGTTGTTTCGTTTGCAAATTTATTTCTGCGCTGTCGCCGTCCTCGTTATCGATTACTACCTTTTTTTCCTCTGCCAAGTCGTTCACCTCTCTTTTGCCTGCAAACCTTAACACCAATTAGACAAAATGTCAAGCAAATTTTTCTGCCGCCGCTCAAGCTCAAACAAAAAGCCCCTCGACGCGCGCCGAAGGGCAAAAGTTCAAGCCGATTATTTTTTCAGTTCGACAAGTGACGGTTATTTTTCCGCCTGACGAAAGTTTCCGCGCGCTCGACGTAGCTTACTACGACTTCGCGCTTGCGCCTCGTCATGCGAAAAAATTCCTCATCACATGATGATTTTAAGCCAACATGCTCTATTTTTTCAGTTCGACAAGGTAGCGTGCCAAGGCGTCTTGCCAAGTGGGAAGGCGTTCAAAGCCCGCCTCGTCGAGTGATTTTTTGCTGAGCCGCGAATTGAACGGACGCCGCGCAGGGGTCGGATATTCGGCCGTGGGAATGCCGTCGACTTCCACTTCAAGACCCGCCTGCTTGAAAATTTCCCGCGTGAATTCCGCCCAAGAGCAAAAGCCTTCGTTGGTCGCGTGGTAGGTGCCATATTTTTCGGTCGCCATCATATCAGCCAAGAGCTTCGCCAAATCGACGGTGTAAGTCGGGCTGCCAATCTGGTCGTTGACGACGTTGACTTTCTTTTTCGTTTCGGCGAGCTTGAGCATCGTCTTGATGAAGTTGTGCCCGTTGATGCCGAAGACCCAACTGGTGCGGACGATAAAATGTTTGTCGACAATGGCGTTGACGGCGTCTTCGCCCAAAAGCTTGCTGCGGCCGTAGACGTTGACGGGCTTCTTTTCGTCGTTGACTTCGTAAGGGATTTTGCCGTCGCCGCCGAAGACGTAATCGGTGCTGATGTAAATCATTTTCGCGCCGACTTCGCGGGTGGCTTCGGCAACCCAACGCGTGCCCAGGCCGTTTACGGTAATGGCAAGTTCGGCCTCCGCTTCGGCCTTGTCGACGGCGGTGTAGGCCGCGCAGTGAGCTACGATGTCGGGCTTTTTGTCGAGGATGAAATTTTTCGCGCCGGCTTCGGTCGTGAGTTCCAATTCCTCAAGCGAAGGGGCAATGTATTCCACGCCGCGCTTGGTGAGTTCCTTAGCCAGGTCGAAACCGAGCTGCCCAAGTATTCCTGTGATTAAAACCATGCTTAATGCCTCCATTAAAATTTTCGCCCGTATGATACACCGCTTGCCGAAAAAAGAAAAGCCCCTAACGTCGAGGGCAAAGTCCAATTCGGCTGGCGATATTTTTGCTGACAGATTTTTACAAAACGATGTGCGCCATAACAAAGCCGGCCGCTTTAAAAGTGGCGCAAGCTTGACCCAGATAACGCGCAGTGCCGCTCGTGACTTCAAAGGTTATCGCCGCGCTCATACGCAACACTAGCGCATTTCTAGCCTCATAAAAAAATCCCCGCCATTGTGACGGGGAAAATTTTTTGCAAACAGATTTTTACAAAACGATGTGCGCCATGACGAAGCCGACACAGCAACCGCTTATGACGCCGATAAGACCGGGAATCATGAACGAGTGATTCAGAATGTATTTGCCAATGCGCGTTGTGCCCGAACGGTCGAAGCCAATGCAGGCGAGGTCGGAAGGATAAGTCGGCAGGAAGAAGTAGCCGTAGCACGCGCTGATAAACGACATGATGATAACGGGGTCCATGCCGACGCTCAACGCCATGGGGAAGACGATAGCGATAGCCGCCGCCTGACTGTTGACGAGCTTGGACGTTAGGAACGCAATAATCGCGAACGCCCACGGATATTCGGCGACTGCATTGCCGAGGAACTCTTTCAAGAACGCCATGTGCGCGCCGAAGCAGGTATTGGCCATCCACGCGACGCCGTAAACCGAGACCAGCGCGACGATACCTGATTTGAAGACTTGGCTATTGCCGACGTCCTTTGCCTTGACTTTGCAGACGAACAGGATAATCGCGGCGACGAGTAGCATAACCATCTGGATAACCGCCGTCATGGAAATGGGTTTCAAATCGCCCTTGGCATTGGGGAAGTGCGGCAACAAGTCGGGGAAATTGCCGAGCGCGGCGATAACGATAATGCCAGCGAAGAAAATATACATTGCATGATAAAAGCTTGCGGGCAATTCCTTATCGAGGAGCGATTCGGTTTCGCCGTAGACGTAATCGCGATTCTTGGGGTCTTTGATGAATTCTTGGAACTGTTCGTCCTTGTCGAGGTCTTTGCCGCGCCGATAGCTCCACAAGGCAGCGCAGAGGACGCCGATGCCTGTTGCGGGCATGGCGACCGCCAAAATCTGCAGGACGGAGTAATTGTGACCCGCCGTGGCCATGAAGCCGACGATTGAGACGATAGCGACCGAGACGGGCGAAGCGCATATGCCCATCTGCGAGGCGACCGACGCCACCGCCATAGGACGTTCGGGGCGAATGTTTTGCTTAATCGCAATGTCGTAGATAATCGGGAACATGGTATAGACGACGTGACCCGTACCGCACAGCACCGTTAAAAACCACGTCGTCAGCGGCGCGAGGATTGTGACGTGCTTTGGATTGTTGCGCAAGAATTTTTCCGCGTACTTGAGCATGACCGTTAAGCCGCCCGAAGTCTGCAGGAAGCCCGCGCAGGTGACGACCGCCAAAATCGTCAGCATAACGTCAATGGGCGGCGTGCCGGGCTTGTAGCCGAAAATGAATGTGTAAATTACGAGACCAATGCCGCTTATGACGGCCAGCCCTATGCCGCCGTGCCGCACGCCGATGATTAAACACGCCAGCAACACGAGGAAGCCTAAGAACATTTCCATAAAGGTTCACCTCTCTAAAAAATTATTTTAAAAGCTATTCGTTGCGGCGGGGGTATTTCCTGCAACATTGGACATACTCAAGGGCGGTTGACAGCGAAAAATTTTTTCCATATGATTCGCGGCAAAAGCAATTCGGAGGCTTGTCATGGAAAGAATCGGAATCTTGGGGCCGAAGGGTACGCATTCGGAGGAGGCGGCTCTTTGGCTCAAAAAATTTTTGCGGACGGATTGGCGGCTCGAAATCTGCGCGGACATCTTCGACGTGCTCAACGCCGTCAAGGAACGCCGACTCGACGCGGGCTTGGTGCCTGTGGAAAATTCGCTTGAAGGCTCGATAAACATCACGCTCGACACCTTGGCAAGGAGCGACACCTTGACGATAGCCCGTGAACTCGTTTGGAAGGTTCGGAACTTCCTGATGACGCGACCGACCGCCGACGTTAAGGCTGTCCAAAAAATTTTCTCACACGCTCAACCGCTCGCGCAATGCCGAAAGTTCCTGCAGAAAAATTTCCCCGCCGCCGAAATCGTAGCGACGACCTCGACCGCTCGCGCCGCCGAAATAGTTGCCGCCGACGATGAAAACTTCGCCGCCGTCTGCACCGAACGCGCCGGCAAACTCAACGGCTTGACGGTTGCCGCGCAGAACATCCAGGACAATCCCAATAACAGCACGCGCTTTTTTGAAATTCGATACCGACCGCGCGACGC
This sequence comes from uncultured Selenomonadales bacterium, assembly GCA_946407095.1. Taxonomy (GTDB): domain Bacteria; phylum Bacillota; class Negativicutes; order Selenomonadales; family Selenomonadaceae; genus Quinella. The sequence continues at coordinate 12,754 of CAMJMR010000051.1, forward strand.
CGCTCCCATTGAACACTTCGACGGCGACAAAGTGCTGATTATCTGCCAAATCGACGGTTCCCGCGCAGGTTCGCTCTGCGACGTGCTGAATGAGTTCGCCAAGCGCGGCGTCAACATGACCCGAATCGAATCGCGACCTGCCCGCACGATTTTGGGCGCGTACATTTTTTTCTTCGACCTGGAAACCGATGCCGGCGACGACGCCCTTCGTGAGGCAATTCGCGCCGTCTACGACAAAAGCATTTGGCTGAAAAACCTCGGCGTCTTCCCCGTCGTCAGCGCGTGAATCGGAGGGCTTGTCATGAAAAAATTCTGCGCGGCTTTGAGTTTGTTCGCGCTGATAAATTTTGGGACGTGTTCGGCGGAAAGTGTTCAAGTCGTCGGGCGCGGCAATACCGAACGTTCGGCAATTCATGACGCCATGCGCTTGGCCGTCGAAAAAGTTTTCGGCGCGACCGTCCATTCCAAAACGCGCGTCCGAAACTCGATGCTCGTTGCCGATGACAATTCCGTCGACAGCGCGGGGCTCGTCAAAAGTTGGCAAGTCCTTTCAAGCCGCGTCGTCAACGGGATTTACGTCGTCGAATTGAGCGTTGAACTCGACGACAAACTTTCTGCGCGGCGCCGCGACGTTGACAAGAAGGCTCTCGTCGACTTCAATGCCGACAATCCTCGCGTAGCTGTCGTGGCGTTCGATTCAAGCGGGCGGCGTTGTGTCGAAGTGGAAAACGAAATTATTTCCGCCTTCAAGCGGCAGGGCTTCACGCGCACAGTCGACTTGGCGCAAATCAATCTTGCTGTTCGGCAAAGGATTTACGCGGCGGCGGGCGACAGCGAACTTTGCAAGACGTTGGCGAATGACTTTCACGCCGACTGTCTGGTTTGCGCCGAAGTCAGCCTTCTGCCCGACAACGAAGTCAGCATTTCGAGCCGCTTGATTGAACTCAACACGGGCGAAATAATTTTCGCGGGCACGGCGACGGGCGGCGGCATTTTCCTCAGCGGCAGTGACGCGCTCAAGGTAGCGGGCTTGCGGGCGGGCAACGACATTTCTTCCGCCGCGCTAAAGTCAGCCGCGCAGGTCGAACGCCACATCACCTTGCTGATAACTAAAAACACGTTCGAGCACCTTGGCGGCACGTTGTCCGCTGTGCAAGAACGTATCAAAAATATTTCGGGCGTGAACGACGCCTTTGCCCGCAAGCTTGGCACGAGCCTGGAATTGGACGTTGACTTTGACGGGACTGCCGTCGATTTGGCTAAAGTGCTGGAGGCTTTCGCGATTAAAATATTGGAACTCGGCGCGGGCTTTGTAAAAATCTAAGAATCAGTGTTCATAAACGTTTAAGCAAAGTGTGAATATGAGAAATCT
>CAMJMR010000052.1 GCA_946407095.1 uncultured Selenomonadales bacterium
TGCAAGTCATTCAGCCGACAGTTCAAGCGCAACCAATGACGGCTCAGCCCGCGCAAGTCATTCAGCCGACGACTCAAGCACAGCCCGTTGACGTTCAACCCTTGCAAGTCATTCAGCCGACAGTTCAAGCGCAACCAATGACGGCTCAGCCCGCGCAGATTGTCCAGCCGACGACTCAAGCGCAACCAATGACGGCTCAGCCCGCGCAGATTGTCCAGCCGACGACTCAAGCGCAACCAATGACGGCTCAGCCCGCGCAGATTGTCCAGCCTACGATTCAAGCGCAACCGACAGAGGCTCAACCCGCGCCGATTGTTCAGCCGACCATTCAAGCGCAACCGACAGAGGCTCAGCCCGCGCCGATTGTTCAGCCGACCATTCAAGCGCAACCAATGACGGCTCAGCCCGCGCAGATTCTTCAGCCGACGACTCAAGCGCAACCAGTGACGGCTCAGCCCGCACCGATTATTCAGCCGACAGCTCAAACGCAACCTGCAGACGTTCAGCCCGCGCCGATTGTTCAGCCGACAGCTCAAACGCAACCTGCAGACGTTCAGCCCGCGCCGATTGTTCAGCCGACAGCTCAAACGCAACCTGCAGACGTTCAGTCCGCGCAGATTGTTCAGCCGACCGTTCAAGCACAGCCGATAATCGCGCCGCAACGCGCAGACGAACGACCGTTGCAAGCCTTTTCGGAACTTTTGGGCGTGAACGTTCAAGTCGAAGAGGCTCCGACCTCCGCGCCCGTGACGCCGCCGCAAGCACCGCCGCAACAATTCGGTCAGCAGCCTCAGCAACGCGACGCGCAACAGAATTTCCAAAATCAATTCTTCCAAGCGGCAACGGACATGCCTCAAGCTCAAGCGGCGCAACCGGCAACGACGGGCGGCGAAGTCTTTGCACCGAACTTGACGCCGACTAACGACGCACCGCCTCCGCAGCCGACGAATCAGGCTCAAGCACCCGACGCGCCTCCTCCTCCGCCGGAAGACTTCGACGTGCCCGCGCAGATTGTCCGTCAAGCTCGACTGATACGCACGGCAGAGAATACCGAAATGGTCATCAAGCTCAACCCCGAACACCTCGGCGAATTGACGCTAAGGGTCTCGGTCAGCGCGAACGGCGCGGTCAATGCCAGCTTCCACAGCGACAACGCGCAAGTTCGCACGATTATCGAAAACGCGCTCGTCCAGATAAGGCAGGAACTCAATAACGCGGGTTTGAAGGTTGAAAACGTCGACGTGTACGCGGGCTTAAGTGAAGACGGCTTGATGAGCGGTCAAGGCGGCCAAGCGTGGCAACAAGGGCGTCAGCAACGGCAAGGCAGCGGCAACCGTCAAATCGATTTGAATGCCCTGGAACGCGACGTTGACGCAAGCGGTGCGCCCATCAATGAAAGCACCACCGACGGCGTCGACTATTCCGTTTAAGAATCGACTGCGAAATTTAGAGCCGTCATGGATGACGGCTCGCCGCGAATTGAAACCGAGATGCTGCTTTCTTTGCTACTTGCTTTCCTTGGTCAAAGAAAGTAGTTTAACCAACTTAAAATCATTGATAACCTGAATCGGAGCCGACAAATTCAATTTACCAGCAAAGGAGCGACCAACATGGCAAACTCATTCAACACGATAACCGTTGACGGCGTGACCTACAACGCGGAAGCCTACGCCGCCAACAACCCTACGGAAACCAAAAAGAACGACGACCTCGGCAAGGACGCGTTCCTTCAACTGCTCGTCACCCAACTCAAGAATCAAGACCCGCTCGACCCGCAAGACAACAGCAGTTACATCGCAGAGCTCGCGCAATTCAGCTCGCTTGAGCAAATGACCAACGTCGCCAAGAGCCTCGAAGACCTGGGCAAAGTCGTCAGCAATATCGACACCTCCGTCCTTGTCGGGCAACTGTCAAGCATGATAGGCAAGAAAATCGATTGGATAGAGACAATTAAGGAAGCCGACGCCGAAGGCAACCCGACCAGCCGCCAAGAAAGCTTGACGGGCACGGTTACCGGCGTGACGCTCGTCGAAGGCAATCCGAATATCGTTGCGGAAGTCGACGGCGAAAAATATCTGGTTGACATCGCTAATATCGGACACGTCTACAACGACACGCCCGAAGAAAGCGAACAGCCGAACACCGCCGCCGATTTGGACGTTTCGGTTGACCTCGTCGAAGAGGAAGCCGCCGCACCCGCTACGACCGTTGAAGACCTTCCCGCCGACGAACCCGCCGATACGGAAGTAGCAACCAACCTTGACGCCGTCGAAGCGGCCGACGAATAAAATCTTTTCGGACATTAAAAAAGCCTCCCGCGACATTCGCCGCAGGGGGCTTTTTATTTTGTAACGTCAGTATTTTTTGTTGAAGATGACGCCGCTCAATTCCGCCGCGCCGACCAAATCGTAAGAGCGCACCGTGCTGTTTTGTCGACGCGATTTGTTGAGCCACGCCCGCGCCTTGTAGATTATCTGCTTGTCCATAGGAATCATCTGCGCAATCATCGCCTTGCATTCCTCCGACTCGCGATAGTTGTTTTCGGGCAGTGCCTTAATCTTTTCGATAAGCCGTCCGCGCTGTTCCACCAAGTCGACAAAGATATCGCTGTCCGTCTGGTCGCTGAACTTGAACAATTCCTTCGACAGCGTGAAATATTTTTGCCACAGAGCCCGCGCTTGACTTAAGACCTCTTCCGCGTCGCCGACCGTTGACGGAGTTTTCGCCGCGCCCTCGTCAAGCATAACCGTTGCCGTCCTTGCCTTCGCCCTTGTCTATGCGGTACGTCTTCATCGCTTGCACCCACGCGTCGCGCAATTCGGTTATCATGCCCTTTGCCTCTTCGATTTGCGCCATATCGCTTTTGATGTTGCCCTCGACCAGCCTGTCGTAAATGTAATTGTACAGCGGCAGCAACTGGTGAGAAATTTCGTAATCGAAGTTGAGCGTCAAGCGGAATTCCGAAATGATGCGCTGGGCGCGCTGGAAAAGGTTATTGGCGGACTCGTAGTCTTGCTTGTTGAGCGATTCTATACCGTCGTCGATAAACTTCAGGCAACCGTTATACAGCATAAGCGTCAAATGTTCCGGCGGCGCGTTCAAAATTCGCTGTTGTCTGTATGCCTCTGCCGCATTTACCATTTAACCAACCTCCATTATCCTTGACCGACACCCGAAATGAAGTTCAGCTGCATGCCCAGCCTGGCAAGCGTGCTCTCCATGGTGTCGTATTTTTTGTAAAGCTTGTCCTCGAAAGCGTTCATCAGCTTCTTGAAGTTACTCATTTTCGTCTGCAACTGCCGCAAAAGATTGTTCAAGTCGCTGTCTTCGGTTACGTCCGTCGACGAGCCCGCGCGCGTCCTTATGGTTTTGGTCGCGCTGGTGAAGACGTCGCCGAGCCGTTGCGCGATACCCATTTTTTCAGTATTGGTGTTGTCTTTGGCGTCGAGCGAGGCGAAAACCTTGTAAACCGAATCGGAATCGTTGGCCAAGGCCGCACGCAATTTATCTTCGTTCAGCGTGAGCTGACCCTTGATGTTGCCCGCAACCGTCGAAATGCCGATGTTGAAAGCTGATATCGTCGTGCCGTCGTCCAATTCAACCTGCTGTGAAACGGCACTGCGCATGTTGAGGATAATCTTGCTTAGCGTCTGGTCGTGATAGAGAATGCCCGCCTTAGCCTTTTCCTCCCACTTTTCGACCTGTTCGTCCTTCATGGTGTCTTTCTGCGCCTGCGTCAACGGCTTGTAGTTTGAATCGGGCTTCTCGTCGTATTTTTCGTAGAGGCTTGAAAGCAGCTTGTTGTAGTCTTCGACGAAACTCTTTACCTTTTCGACAATGGCGTCGACGTCCTGCGAAACGGAAATGCGGGCGGGCGAAGTCGTTTCGGCGACAGCCTCGTAAGTGATGCCGTCTCTGGTGATTTTGTTGTCCGAAGACTTGTAGCTCATGCCGTCGATTTTAATCGTGGCGTCTTTGCCTTCGACCGTCTCTGTGCTGCCGAGGGCGAACTGCAAGTAATTGCTGTCGGTTTCTTCAGCCGCGTTGCCGTCTTCGCCGATAAGCTTGCCGTTTTCGGACTGATAAAGCCCCATGTTCTCGAAGAAGTTACGCGCCACGACATTTGCCCGCGCCTCGTCGTCATCGCCCAAGCCGCTGTCGAACGTAAGCTCGATGTTGTTGCCGCTGCCGTCTTTGGTGTTGTAGAAAGAAAATCTGTCGTATTCGGCGTCGTAGGAGGCTTTGATATTCAAGCCGCTTTTGTTGATGTCGTTGACCAAGTCGTAGAAAGTTTTTCCGTTGAGCAAATCGTCGTAGGTGTAGCTGATTGTATTAGATTTTGTGCCGTCGCCGATTGTGAACGTGAAAGCCTCTTCGCCCGATTCAAGGGCGGATACAGGTCTGGTGAAACTGGTGCCGCTGCCGCTCCAGCCCGCGTCAGTGTTATCTATCTCCCAAGCAGTGACATTAATATTAGTGGCAGTAGAAAAGTCGGGGGGCGTGTTGCCAGATACCAATTCTGTCTCGCCGGTATCAGCATTTGTAGCTTCGTATCGCCAGCCGTTCGTCGAATCATAGTGCCAATTAGTAGTTGCGCCGGTGGTTGTATCTGTCAGAGTAAGGGCGCTTGCGTAAAAGTCGCCCGATTCGTAGCGTTGATTGTCAGAACTCCAAGCGGCATTGTTGAAGGTGGCAGTTTCGTAATTCGTGCCGAAAAGGTGAGCGGTTGTGTGGGTTGAATCTGTGGGGTCGGAGCGGCTACTGTCCGTCATATCCACGCCGGCAATGTTGCCGCGAATCATGGTGACCGTATTGCCGTCATTGTCGGTCGTGTCTGTCTGCGTCAAGTTTTTGAACAGGACATCGGCGAGCTTCATGCTTGTCTGATTTGCTTCATTCGACGTTATGGCGTAGCGCGTCATTTTGTTGGTGCCGACGAGCGCGGCATTGGAAACGAGATTTGTGACTTCGACGTTGTGCGTCCTGAAATCCGCCGAGGCGTTCGCCGTAGCTTTGACAGCGTCGGACGAGCTGACAGCCGTCTTTGCCTTCATGGTGGTGGTCATTTTGTAATCGGACAGCTTCGTCATGTTGAACGTGGAAATGGAGCTGCTGAGTTCGAGATAAGCCGACTTCATCCACTCGTTCTTGGTGTACTTTTGAGCCATCTTGTCGTATTCGTTTTGCTTGCTCATCATGCCGACTTTGACCATCGAATCGATATCAAGCCCCGAACCCGACAAGCCGTAAATTCCGTTAGCTCCCATAGTGAATCCCTCCTTAGTGGGAGGCGCGTTTTAGGGGCTGTTGGTAACGTCAAACAGTGACGGTTATTTTTCCGCCTGACGAAAGTTGCCGCGCGCGCCACATGTTTTTAAAGCGGAAAGCTAGCAATGCGCAAGCGTTGCGTTCCGGCGCGGCGATAACTTTTGAATCGTTGGGCGGCACGGCGCGTAATCTGTTCCGCCACTTTCAAAGCGGCCGTCACATCTTGATTTTGCCAACAAACTTTAGATAGCCCTGTCGATGAACGCGCCCAGCCAATCCTTAGCTTTAATCATGTTTTCGATCATCTCTTCGGGCGGAAATTCCTTTATAACTTCCTTGGTCTCTTTGTCGATCATCTTGACGTTGAGAATATCGGCATCCTTGTTGTAGCTGAATTCGATGTTGCAGTTGATTTTGTCCATAAGCTCGTTGAAAGTTTCCGTCATGTTGTTCACGGATTCTTCGGACATGGTGCCGGGTTGCAGGCGACCCTCTTTTTCCTGCTGCTCTTCGTCCTTGGCGGACGTCAAGCTTTGGGGCTGGGGTTTGATTGTGCTTGTCGACGAAGGTTGCGTCTCAATCGGCTTAATCCTGGCGAAGTCCTGCGAACTGATAGAGTTGAGCTTGTCGGTTGAATCCACAACGACTGCCGCAGATACCATGTCATTCAGTTTCCCTACCATACTTAAACACTCCTTTGTTACGCGGTGGGCGCCGAAGGTTGCGCTTCCCGCTGAATTCCCTTATTGGGCAACGCGTCATGCAAATCAACGTCAAGCTTTTGCGCCGCCTTTTGGTTTTCCTCTTGTATTGCACGATAGATCTCGCCGCGATAGATTTTTATTTCGCGCGGCGCGTCAATGGCAATGCGTACGTTTTCGCCCTGCACTTCCACGACGTTGATAACGATGTTGTCGCCAATCATTATTTGCTGACGAGGTTTTCTCGTCAAGACCAGCATCAATCACCCCTCCTTTTGCGCGGATTCGGGGAAGAGGCGGTGTTTGGTGGTGTAGTTGCTCTTTTCCAAAACGACCTGCTTGGCCTGCATGTTGTCGCTGTTTATGACAATGGGTGCCACGAGGTTTGAAGTCATCTTGCGAATGTTGCCGCCGGGGATGGTAATCATGGTGTAGTAGAAGACTTGGCTGGAATTGGTAATGCCGAGCTCCTGAACGGTGTCTTCCTCGACCTCGAAGGTGTAATCGGGGAAGAACAGGAACGGGATAGTCAGCACGAACGCCAAATCGGGGCTCCGCAAGGACTGCATGAAGTAGTAGGGGCTATCCTCTTCGTAGGGCAGGATAATGAATTCGTGTTCGTCCTCGAAGGCGGGAATGCCGTTTTTGAAATGAACAATTTTCTTTTCGTCGACCTCAATCTCACCAAATCTGCTGGTGTAAACTTTGCGCATACTTTTTCCTCCTTTGAATTTTTCCGAGCGGAACGAAAAACTTTCTTCGTCACGGCGCGGGCTTAAGCTGAAATGTCGTAATTGCCGTAGGAAACCCAATGGCGAATGAAGCCTTCGTTTTTCATATAGGTTTCCACGCTGCCCGGCGTGTAGCGAATTCTTGCGCTTGGCGCGGTTTCAATATCGACCGAAATATTTCCTCTGTCGGGCGTGCCGACGACTTGACCGGGATGACCCTGTATCTGCGGATTGGGGACAGCCGAATAGTAAAAAACTGCGCGCGCGCCGTAGTTCCCGAAGACTTCCGCCTTAATTTCTTGAACAACGTCGTCGCCGCGTTTTGCCGCATTGGTAGCTTTCGTCCACGCTTTTTTGGTATGCGCCGTCGTCGCAGATTTGACGTCCGATATGCCGCGCGAACCTTGCTCTGTCATCAAATCGCCCATCGTCCTGTGACCGTAAGCTCTGCGGCTAGGGTAGCTGTTTATGCTGACATGCGGCGGCTGGGTTGCGCCTTTGTTCGATTGGGCTTGACGATTCGTGCCGGATATTTGCGGCTGAATGATAGACGACTCTTCAAGGCGACCCTGCGTCTGCCTTATGCCGATTTGCGGCAGTTCATGTCGAGTATTTAACCTCACCATCATGACAATTCCCTCCTTTCGCAAAAATTTCCTGCTTGCCGTCGAAGTTTTTGCCGAGAATCAAAACTCCGAAAACAGCAATGGACGGCAACAAGTAACCTCGTTGACGCCTGCAGGTTAAAGCGGGATAAGCTTTCAAAGATTATAGCGTGTTGGTCAAGTCTGTTAAGTGACGGTTATTTTTCCGATTGACGAAAAAATTCCTTGTCACATCATAATTTTGAGTTTACCAACATCCTTTAGAGATAATCAGCCAGCGATTGCGGCAAAATTCTGCCGCCAATGGACAACGACATATTGTAAAGGGTCGTCATCTGCATAAGTTTGGTTGCGAGCTTGGCGATATCCGCGCCGCTTACGTTAGTAATGTCTTCAGTGATATTGTCGGCTTGTGTGTTCAACATGGTTTCGACGCTGGAATAAAGCTGTTGGCGAGCCCCGACGCGCGTTTCTTCGACGACCAAGGTAGCGTGCGCCACATCGGCTATAGTCACGCCGTCGGAGGACATCCAGTGAACGTCGCGGGCTTTAACCTTTTCGCAAAGCCCAAACAGTTCATTGAGCATTGCCGTGCCCGAAGGTTCATTGCCTGAAGTTCCGTTGTCGAAAATATCTCTGCCGAACATGCGCGCGCCCGTCGTGTTTACGGAATCGGAGGCGGGATCCGTCGCGCCGTTGAGTTTGACCATAGAAATCAAATTTTCGTCGCCGTTGTAGGTAACGATATTTTGCGGGTAGGTTTGGAAAGTGTAAGTCTTATTGTTCACGGTTATGGAGTTGTTCGCGGAGTCCTTCAAAAGCCCTTGGTTGTTGAAGTAATTGGAAACTTTGAAGCCGTCATTGGTGCCGACGAGCCCTTCGGAGACAAGATTTTGAACGGCAGTGTCGGTGGATGCCAAAGCGTCGTCAATCGTGCGGCAATCGCGGTGCATGAATTCTTTGTAGCCTTGGTCGACGAAACTTCTCTTGAAAAGGTTGCCACTGTCGGTGTCCAGATAGTAAATTTCATTATTCTCGTCGCGGAGCGTCAAAAGCTGAAACAAATCGGTGTTGAAGTCGGCATCTGTGCCCTTGAAGAAGGCAGCTTGATTGGTGTCGAGGCTTTTGGCCTGTCCGCGTTCGTAAAGGTCAACCGACAAGGTGAAAGGCGGCGTCAAATCCATTTGCCCCGCGAACAGATAACGGTCGTTGACTTGCGTATTAACTACGGAAACCATCTCTTGCATACAAGCATTCAGCTCTTTGTAAATGGCGTCGTAGTCGTCATCAACGTTGGTGGAATTCGCCGCGTCAACGGATTTTTCCTTCAAAGTCTGCATTATTTCCGTCATGTGAACCATAACGCTGTCGGAATTGTGCATCCAAGCGGTGGCAGTCTTTATGTTCTCGCGATACTGTTCGTTTTCGTTGTCGCTGACGGTGTAGCGCAGGAGTTTGGAATAATCCATCGGGTTATCGCTCGCTCTGTGCAGTGATGAGCCGTCTGCTTGCTCGAAAAGTTTAGTCTGCTTTTCATAGGCATTGTTGAGCGCGACTTGGTAGTTGTACATGAAGTGCGCGCTGCCGATTCTGACTCCCATAAAAAAACCTCCTTAGGAACAAGGAACAAGGAACAAGGAACAAGGAACAAGGGATTATCTGCCGACGACGCCGGTTGAATTGACAAGGCGGTCAAGTATTTCGTCCATGGCGTTCAAGCAACGCGAACACGACGAAAAGCCCTTTTGGAACTTAATCATGTGCGTCAATTCCTCGTTCCAATCGACGCCCGCCGTTGTGTCGCGCCAATTATTTATCTGCGTCATGATAGCTTCCGTCGCGTCGTAGTTCACGTCGACAGAATAGGCGTCAATGCCCATGTACGACATCGCCTGGTGGTAGTAGGAATTGAGGCTGAGCTTTGACACCGCCGTTGAATAAACGGTATCGGCATCCTCCTCCAGCGCAACTTCAAGCCCTTTGTCGTCAAGAGCAATCGGCTCGCCGGCTTTGTTGCGGAGGATGGCGTGCTGGTAAGTCAAAGCATTCGCCTTGCCGTCGCTTAGAACAGTTTCTTGCGCAATGTTGAAAAGCTCGCTCAAATAAACGGCGTTGGTGCCGTCGCCCGTGCGCTGACCCCAATCCTTGGCGAAGTAGGCGCGATTGATATTCAAGTCCTCATCCTGCGTTTCGCTGACGTCAATGCTCGTCGCCGCCGCAAGGTAACGTTCGCCGCGATTCTCGCTGAACTTGGTATTGACTTCCAGCTCCGCAATAATCTTTACGCCGCTCAAAAGCCGTTCGCTTTCGGAAAGGCTGTCGTCATACTTGTAAAGGTAATTGAATTGACGGTCGGCATCGTAGCGGTATTCGTATATCGTATCGCCTTGCCCGAAGAAATTAATCGTGTCGGGGATTTTGGCAATCATCTCGCCGTCTTCGGTCTGATAAATCGTGTCGGGGTTGAGCTTGGTGACTTCCGCGTCTTCAAGGTAATATTTGCCGTCCCTAATCATGACGTTTGCCTCTTCCTCGGAGCTGACAGCCGTCCCGTCCGCCCTAAGGTAGTTGACAGCTGTCAAGGCGTCTTCCGATTCAACTTCCACGGTGTCGACGCCGTAATAGTCGCCGTCCGCGCGGTAGGTCACGAATTTGTAATTGCCGTGCATGTCCCAACCTTGACGGTGTTGGTCGTTGAATACGCTGAGCATGAAGCTGGAAATGTCGGCAAGCTTGTCGATATAAGCTTTGTCCTCGGCAATGGCGTCGAAGCGCGCCTTGAGGATACCGTTTTGCGGCAGGAAGGCGATATTGCTTTCCACGATTTTGATGTTGAAATCGGTGACGCCGTAGTCAATGCCGTAAGCAACTGACGAAATTCCTTCGCCCATGGCCAAATGCGCGCGCGAAGCACCGTTTACCAGCGTGACGCCGCCCGAATTGATTTGATAAGCTCCGAACTGGTTTTCGGTGACGGTAACGTTCATGTAGTTTGACAGCTCGTCGACAAGCAAGTCGCGCCTGTCGCGTAAATCGTTGGCCATCGCGCCCGTGACTTCAGACGTCGTAACTTGCTTGTTTATCAAAAGGATGTTGTTCAAGATGTCGTCAATCTGCCCGACTTCGGTCTTGATGTCTTCGTATTGGGAGCGAATCTGGTCTTGAATCTCCGCCGTCTTGGCTTGAATCATGTCGCTTAAGTTTTTGCCCTGCTCAATGACGTGAGTGCGGGCGGAGGCGTTTGAAGCCGTCGTCGACAAGTCAACCCACGTTTGATAGAAATCGTTGATTTTGCGTTCGAGCCCCAAATCTTGGCTGTCGTCGAAAACCGTTTCGAGCTTGTCGAAATTTTTGGCAATGGTCTTGTAGTATTGTTGAGTCGGATTTTCGTTCCAATATTGAATGTCGGCGTAAACGTCTCTGGCGCGCGTGACGGCGGAAGCGTCGACGCCCGTGCCTACCATAAGCCCGCCGTGCATACCCGCGCGTTCTTCGCCGCGTGTCGTGACGAGCGTGACCGTTTGCCGAGAGTAGCCTTCGGTGCCCGCGTTGGTGATATTGTGGCCGGTGGTGTCGAGTGACATTTGATTTGCCATAATGCCGCGCACCATCGTGTTCAGTCCTGCGAAAGTTGACCGCATATGCTTTCCTCCTGTCTGCCGGGGCGTGTTGGTAAATTGGATTTAGCGGCTCCGATTTAGTGTTTCGATTACTTTTTGTATTTAGGATCAACTTTTCTTTGCTTGCCCAAAGAAAAGTTGCAAAAGAAAGGGCACCTCGCGGGGGCGTTAATCAGTCGTCGCCGAAGTGTTGCGCCTAACCGAAGCCGTCTGTGCCGGCAAAGAAACATCCATGTTTCTGTTGCCGGCGGCGCGCGTCCTTGCGCGCCTCCCTACTTTACCAACAGACCCTTAGATATTGGCGTCGAACATGCGCCGCGTCCGTTGAGAACTTGTCTTTGCCTCCGCGCCGTAGGTGTCGCTTGCCGAGATGCGCGCCAATATGTTCAAGTTGAATTCGACGTAATCTTTGCCGCGTTTCAAAAGCAAATCGAGTTGAGCGGCTTGCGCTTTGAGTTGCCGTTGAGCGTCGGCTGCCTTCTGCAAAAGTTTTTCCGCCACATCGCGCTGAATGTTTTTGTCCTGCGCGGCGAGGAATTCCGCCAACGACGACGCCTTGACCCGCGCCAAAAATTCTTGCGTCTTCTGTTCGTTCTTCGACAAGTCGCGCATTACCGTTTCGATTTTGCTTATCGGCTCCTGCACGTCGGGCGAGTTGTTTTTCACGACGCCAATCAAATCTTCGACGAGTTCGGGCAAGTGGGCGCACAGGATTGAACGTTCGCGCAAAAGTTTAATCGTTTCGTCCATAGCCGTGCCCTCAAGCCTTAAAGTCGAAATTTTTCTTGTGAGTGACGACGCCCGCGCCCTTGCCGGAATAAGTCGGCTCAACCGCCGCGCCGCCGATTTTGTTCAGCCGGCCTTGCACGGCGTCCAGAGCACATTGCGCCAAGACGCGGTTGTTGTCGCGAATTTTAACGGCATTGTCGACGCTTTTGCTTAGCCTGTCGTGGAGCGCGAGCAATTTCTTTTCGACAGCCGCATCGGGTGCCGTCCGATAAAAATCTTTCGCCTTCGTGTCGACCGTCAAGCTTTTATCTGACTTCGACAAGCCCTTGAGAATTTCGATTCGCCGCTGTTCGAGCTTTTGAATTTTAGCGGTAAGGAGCTGTTCCTCGTCGAGAATGTCGGAAAGCCCCTTCATGTTTATAACGACCAGCGCGGAGCGTTTCTTTTCGCCGAGTGTCGCCAACTTGTCATAAACTTCGCCGAGCTTGTCGAGCGTTTCAATCAAATCTTGCCACATAGCCGCGCGCCTCAATAACGATTCGCCAACAGGCTTGCCGCCAGATTATCCGCCGAGACGAAATATTGACCCGAAGCAATGCGCTGTTGGAGTTCGTTTACTCTGTCTTCGCGAACGTCGGATTCGTTCTTGAGTTTGTTAAGCATGTCGCTGAAAGTTTGCGCCTCTCGCGAAGGAGTAAACGCATCGCCTTTCTGCACGCCGCGCACGGCCGTTGCCGCGTTGGCGTATCGCGTCGACGCCACAGAGTTGGGATAGTACGCGGACGAGTTCACTTTGTTTACTATCATTACTTTCACCGCCTATTTCTTGCTGTCCTTGCATAATTTTTTCATTGTGCCTTCCGTGTTTGCCTATATATCGAAATAATTTTTAAGGGACTTAAAAGAATTGCTTAGACGACTGATACAAGTGGAGCTGCCCGCCGATTTACGCGAGGCGCAAAAAAAAACGACCGCGCTGTTGCGGTCGCTTTAATGAAATTTCACGAGCGATTGATAAACGCGGCGAACGGCTAGAGTTACGAGTGGTTGACCGCGCTAACTGTTCCGCCACTTCTAAAGTGGCCGCGTCAGCTGTTTGGTTATTTTTTAAAAGTAACCCGCGTTGTTGCGGCCGCTTACAGTTTTGAAAATGTTTTGGACGACGAGCCTAAAATCGTTGCCGAGCTGATGAAACTTTACGAACGATTGACAAACGAGCCTCACCACTTGTATTCGAAGAAATCGTCGCGCTCAAGTGCCGGAATGAAGATTGTTATCCAACATAATTTTTTCGTATCCGCATCGTCCTCAGTCCAATAACCGTGGGCAGATATGAACATTTCATCCCAATCGTCAAACGTCAAGGTTGGGTCAATCCTTTGCGCCTCGTCAAGGGGCATACCGATATGAATTCCGTTTGGTAATTTGCCTTCAAAACCTTCGTAGAGACAAATCCTAAAGAGCCTGTTTTTGGCAAAGGTAATGCTTATCACATCGTCTTTTTCGCCGTCTTTGGTTATACGGATAATATACCACGGCGGATCAACGTCGTTAGGTTGACTGACTTCCTCTGTATAAGGAATTCCCTGCTCTTGAAGAAGAGCTTTAACTTCATCGTAAGAGGCGTCGAGCTTGAAAATACCCGTGCCTTCGTATGGTATAATCGGTGTCGTTAAATCAATCATTATCGTCCCTCCTGAAAATAAGACGTGCTTTTTCTTTACCGTCTGTCCTGTATTGTTTGCGTGTGCCGTCGATAACTTTAATCAAACCTTCGTTTGAAGTGCTGATTTTTACATACGGCACGTTGCCGTGATGCCGACTTCCGTCAGGTGAAACTTGAACTTGGTCGATATTGCGTTCTTTAGACGGATTAGTTATCTCGATTATTTGAGTTGTCGAGTTTGGATTTCTAGGGACTGTGGACAATTTAAAATTCATAACTAAATCGAAGAGTTTTTCATAAAAATAACCGAGATTTTTTCTGAGCGAATAATACTTTTCAAGGTAATTTTGGTAAGATTTTTGCGAAAAATTTTTTCGTTAGCATTTAGTCCACAGTCCCTAGGAACTGTGGACAATTCATTTTAACCAGAGAAGAATAGTAGCAAAAAGAACGAAGGAG
>CAMJMR010000053.1 GCA_946407095.1 uncultured Selenomonadales bacterium
GCTTGCGTTTCTTGCGACTCAAATCAGCCGCGATTAAGCTCTTCGCCGCCGCCACCGTGCTGAGCCGTTCGTCCCAAAAGATTTGCTTGACGGTCGGGAAGGCCGCGCTCAACTTTTCCGCGAAAGCCCTGACCAGCTCGCAACGGGTGCCCTCGGTGCCGTCCATATTTTTCGGCAAGCCGATAACGAACGTCTCCGCCTCGAACTGCGCAACCAATTCGCCAAGCCTGTGCAAATCGTTTTTGTTCGACGTGCGGCGAATGGTCTCGACGCCCTGCGCGGTAAGTCCAAGCAAATCGCTGACGGCAACGCCTATGGTTTTGTCGCCGACGTCCAGAGCCAATGCCCTCACGGCTTGCCCTCCAATCGCTCAAGGTAGGCTCGCACCAATTCCTCCAAAAGCTCGTCGCGTTCGACTTTACGAATCTTACTGCGCGCCTCCATGTGGCTCGTCACGTAGGCGGGGTCGCCGCTAAGAAGATAGCCTACCAGCTGATGCACGGGGTTGTAGCCCTTTTCCGTCATTGCCCGGTAGGCGTTCTTTATGACTTTCTGCGCACGATTTTCCTCGACGCCGAAGCTGAACATTCTGGTTTCGTCGCCTACGGTTTTGGTCTCGTCGCCGCTCATCTTATCACTCCTCAACCTAAAATCATTTCGCGCATTCTACAACAAACGGGCGGCAAGTGACAAGAAATTTTTTCTGCAAGCTTTTCCTACTGCCTGTGGCCGAAGACGCCGTCCTTGTGCAGACGCTCGACTTTGACTTTAACGACCTCGCCCAAAGGAATGTTTTCGTCGGAAAGGTAGACGCGAACGTAATTTTTCGTCAGCCCGTCGACAATGCCGCCCGTCGAAGTCTCGGCGATTATCTCGACCGTCTTGCCGATAAGCCGCTCGGAAAAAGCTTGCGCCTTCGCCCGTGACACTTCCAAAGCCAAACCTGCGCGGGCTTTTTTTATTTTCGGAGTGATTTGATTCGGGAGGGACGCTGCTACCGTCCCAGCGCGTGCCGAATACGGGAAGACGTGAATTTTGCTGAACGGTTGCGCTTGAATGAAAGTCAGCGTCTCGGCAAAGTGTTCGTCGGTTTCGCCGGGGAAGCCCGCTATCAAATCCGTGCCGATTGAAATGCCGGGGATTTCGGCCGTCAGCCGCGCAGTCAGCTCTGAAAAATTTTTCGTCGTGTAAGGGCGGCGCATTGCCTTCAAAATTTCGTCACTGCCCGCCTGCAACGGCAAATGCACATGATTGCAAATCCTCGCGTCGGTCTTCAGCAAGTCAATCAGCTCGTCGGTCATTTCGGCGGATTCGATTGAGCCAAGCCGAAGCCGCAACGGATTCGCGGCGTCAAGGACGGTTTTAATCGCGTCGACAAGAAAAATTTTCCCGCTCAAGTCTCGCCCGTAAGCTCCGATGTGAATGCCCGTCAAGACGATTTCCTTGTAGCCCGCCGCCGCAAGGGCAAGACATTCCGTGCGAATGCTCTTAAGGCTCCGACTGCGGACGCGGCCGCGAACGTAAGGGATTATGCAATAGGAACAGAAATTGTTGCAACCGTCCTCGATTTTCAGGAAAGCTCGCGTGCGGTGCGGCGCGTGCGGCAATTCCTCAAACTCTCGAATGTCCTCGACGCTGCCGACCTGAAAAATTTTTTCGCGCTTGCCAATCGCCGCCTCGACCAGCTCAACAATGCGCGTCCTGTCCTTGGTGCCGATAATCACGTCGACGCCGTCGATTTTGGAAATTTCAGCGGGCTCGCTCTGCGCGTAGCAACCGACGACCGCCAACACGGCATTGGGATTGACGCCCGCCGCTCGACGAATCATTTGCCGCGATTTTTGCGAACTCACCGCCGTGACCGTGCAGGTATTGACGACGACGACCGCCGCCTCCGAAATGTCGGACGCCGTTTCATAGCCCGCCGCCTCGAAGAGCTTTTGCATTGCCTCCGATTCGTACTGATTGACTTTGCAGCCCAGCGTTTGGAAAAAGACTTTCCGCAAAAATCATTCACTCCTCAAAAAATTTTCAAGCGCGGCGATTGATTTAAGCTGTCGAACGTTGCAACGCGTTATCTGTTCCGTCGCTTTTAAAGCGACCATTGCCTCCGATTCGTACTGATTAACTTTGCAACCCAACGTTTGGAAAAAGACTTTCCGCAAAAATCATTCACTCCTCAAAAAATTTTCAAGCGCGGCGATTGATTTAAGCTGTCGAACGTTGCAACGCGTTATCTGTTCCGTCGCTTTTAAAGCGACCATTGCCTCCGATTCGTACTGATTAACTTTGCAACCCAACGTCATAAAGAAAACTTTTTTAGGGACTGGGGACGAAGGACTAGGGACTAGTCTAATCCTTTTATCACATATATTCATAATTAATCATCGCCAATACGCTGATAGCGGCGGTGTCGGTCTTCAGGACGCGTTCGCCCAAAGTGACGCTCTTGCCGCCCGCCGATTTTATTTTGTCGGCCTCGCGCTCGCTGAAGCCGCCTTCGGGGCCGATAAGCACGATAATATTTCCGTCCCACGAACTTAACACATCTCGGACGGTCGTATCGCGCTCGCACTCCCAACAGAACAAAAGCAACGTACCTTCGGCAAGCGGCGAAATTTCTTTCAACCAACCGTCAAGCCCGCGCAGGTTTGATATTTCGGGTATGGTATCGCGGGCACATTGCTCGGCGGCCTCCTTGGCGATTCGTCTCCAGCGTTCAAGCTTAATCGCGGCGCGTTCCTCGTCGGGGCGGACGATTGTCCTTTCGGAAATGATCGGCTCGATTTTGCAGACGCCCAACTCGGTCGCCTTCTCGATTATCGTCTCGAAACGGTTTTGCTTGGGCAAGCAGTCGGCAAGGATGATCTTCCGTTCGGCTTTGACTTGGCGAATGTCGCTTATGCGCCGCGCTGTGATTGTATCCTTGTCGAAGTCAGTCAGTTCAATCGATGCGCTGTTGCCCGCCGCGTCGACGGCCGTGATTTTGTCGCCGCGCTTAGCTCGAAGTGAATGGGCAAGGTGATGGGCGTCGTCGCCGCCGATTGTAATTTCCGTACCGCTTACGTCCGATAAAAAAATTCTCTTCATGCGTTCGCCTCCGAAAAAATTTTTCGCTGATTGTATATCACCGCTCGCCTTTTGGCAAACAAACTTTGCTGGCGTTTTGACGACCGTGTTTTAGCCGCTGCAAAGTAAAAATCCCCTGCGCGGATACACAGAGGATTTATTTGTCCCATAAACGAAAAAAGCCGCTTGTGCGCGGGCGAAGAACTATTTCGTTCTTGACTTTAGTCTCGCCCGCTGTTATAATCTGTACTAGCTAATTTCCAACACAGGCGCGAGACACGCCAGAAGAAGCTTTCGTGTAATAATTATAGCGGCGGCGTTCTTCGCTGTCAAGCAGTCCCTTTCTGTACCCTTTAAGGAGTGGTGTTTATGGAAAACTTTCAAGTACCCGTCATCGTTGAGTGGAGCAATAGGCGCGTTTTACTTTCCACTCAACTCGCCGAAGTTTACGGCTGCGAAGTAAGCAATATCAAAAAGAACTTCAATGCCAATAAAAATCATTACATCGAAGGTGTCCACTACTTCAAAATTACGGGCTCCGACCTGCAAAATCTGCGAATGCGTTATCCACAGCTACTCATTTCGCCTAAGACACGCACCCTTTACCTGTGGACAGCAGCAGGGATTTTTTTTCATTGTAAGATGATTAACACTCCACAAGTATGGGAATTATTTAGTCAAATCGGTGCAAGACTTTCTTCAGAAAATCATCCTGTTTTAGACGAAATTATTTTCGATAAAATTAAGCCGCTTGAGCCCAAACCTGACGAAGCTTACGTTTACGCCCTTGAGCTTGACAATAATCTCGTGAAAATCGGCATGAGCAATGACGTTGACTCCCGAAAAGGAAGTATTCGTCGCAAATTGCAACTCGAAACGCTTCGTACTTATCATGCGGATTTTATTCAGCGTCAAAAAGCTCACCAAGTAGAGAAAAGCTGTCACAGATTTTTTCATGACCGTCTCGCTTATCGTCAAGAATATTTTCGTATATCATTCGATGAAGCGCGCAAAATTATCTATTACTTCATGTCATTTACCAAATCGCCGTCCGTTAATGACCATGTGCGCGCCGAAGAGCTTTTGCAAATCGCCGACACAATGGGCAACACGCCCGAACGCAAAAATATCCTCATAGAAGCTGCCAACATAATCGCGGGCAAGAAAGTCGCTTGAACTTGCCGGCGATATTTTTTTGCCCGAAATTAAATCGCACGCTCAATCAGTCGAACAATCTGCGCGGCCGTCTCGGAAATGTCATTCGGGGCGATTTTTTATTTGCGGCTTCGCAATGCAATTCGTTCTTGTTAAGTTTGGCGTAAAGCATTAAAATAACTTCCTACAAGTTTTTTTGCGGAGGAGGATTTGCAGTGAGAAAAATTTTGACGATTGATGTTGGCGGCACGTTCATCAAGTACGCTTTGGTGACGGGCATAAGGAGTTTCAAAATCGGCGGGAAAAATAAAATCCCGACGCCGAAAAAAGACCACGAGACTTTCATGGACACTCTGACCGAAATTTTCAACGCTTGCGACGAGGCGGAAGGAATAGCCATAGCCATGCCGGGGCTTATCGACACGGAGCGCGGCGTCTGCATTTCCAGCGGCGCATTGAATTTCAGCAACGGGCATTGCATAGCCGAGGAACTGCAGATGAAATGCGGCGTGCCCGTCACCGTCGAAAACGATGCCAACTGCGCGGCTCTTGCCGAAATTCGGTCGGGCAGCCTCGTCGGCGTCAAGGACGCGATTGTTTTGGTTTTCGGCACGGCGGTCGGCGGCGCGATTATTCGCAACAGGGAACTTTATCGCGGAGCACATTTCTGCGCGGGCGAAGTGTCCTACACGCTCAAAAGCATGGACGCCGACTTCCGCGAAGAAAATTTTTACGGCTTGAATATCGGCGCGCTTGCCTTCCAAAAAAATTGCGCGAAGGTTTTGGATATGCCCGAAGAGGACGTGACGGGCGAAATGGTTTTCCAGCTGATTGAAGAGAACGACGACGACATTTTGGACGCGCTGTACAAATTCGCTCACGGCGTGGCGGTGAAGATTTTCAACCTGCAAATGATTTGCGACCCCGAACGTTTTGCATTGGGCGGAGGCATCAGCGAACAGCAAAGCTTTATCGACGCCGTTCAAGACCAACTCGACGAACTCTGCGCCAAAGCTCCCGACTTCCTGCCGCGTCCCGAAGTCGTCGCCTGCAAGTATCACAACGACGCAAATCTTTTGGGCGCGCTCTACCGCTACTTGAAGAAGTAAAGGAGTATCACCGTTGATAAAGCTTTTGGGAATAGAAAAAGTTTACGACAGTCCGTCGGGCAAGGTGCACGCGCTAAAGGGCATCGACCTTGAAATTGCTCGCGGCGAAATTTACGGGATAATCGGGCTAAGCGGCGCGGGCAAGTCGACCCTCGTGCGCTGTATCAACATGCTCGAACGACCTACGGCGGGCAAAGTCATCGTCGACGGGCAAGATATGACGACCCTAAGCGAAAGCCAACTGCGCGAAGCTCGAAAGTCAATCGGAATGATTTTCCAACACTTCAACCTGCTAAGCTCGGCGACCGTCTACGATAACATTGCCTTTCCGCTCAAGCTGTCCGGCACAAGCAAAGCCGATATCGAAAAGAAAGTTCGTCCGCTGCTTGAACTCGTCGGGCTTAGCGACAAGGCGAATCAATATCCCTCGCAACTAAGCGGCGGGCAGAAACAACGCGTCGGGATAGCTCGTGCGCTCGCCAATGACCCGAAAGTCCTCCTCTGCGACGAAGCGACCAGCGCGCTCGACCCGCAAACCACCAAGTCTATCCTCGACCTGATTCGCGTCATAAATCAAAACCTGGCTTTGACCGTCGTCGTCATCACTCACGAAATGCAGGTTATCAAGGAATTGTGCGACAAGGTTGCCGTGATAAGCGACGGCGTCATTGCGGAGCGCGGTTCCGTCCTGGACGTCTTCACTCATCCCAAACACGACATCACGAAGGAATTTATCAGCGTCTTGTTGTCGAATGACTTGCCCGCCGCGTTCAGAGGCAATGAAGTTTCGCAGGACAGGACGCCCGATTCGTTTCTGTTGGTGCGCTTAATTTTCCTCGGCGACAAAGCCGATGACCCCGTCCTTGCCAAAATGATTCGCAAGTGCGCGGGCGTCGAATGCACAATGCTTTTCGGCAACCTGGACGAAATTCACGGCGTGCCGTTTGGAAGGTTCATTATCGGGCTAAGCGGCGCGGCGGAGGCGATTAACGACGCGCTGAACTTTTTGGGCGGGCAAGACGTGCGGGTGGAGGTGATTGGCTATGTTCGCAGAAATCCTGCCGTTGCTTAGCAAGGCGTTGGGCGAAACGATTTACATGGTCGTCGTCAGCATGGCGATAGCGTCGGCGGTCGGCGTGCCGTTAGGCGTCCTGCTTCACACCACGGCAAAGGGACAAATCCTCGAAAACGTTTTGATTAATCAAACGGTCGGCTCGGTCGTCAATGCCGTGCGCTCAATCCCATTCATAATTTTAATGGTTGCAATCATCCCGTTGACAAGATTTATCGTCGGCAGCGCGATAGGGACGACGGCGGCAATCGTCCCGCTGGTTATCGCGTCGATACCGTTCATCGGGCGGCAAGTCGAAACATCGCTAAAGGAAGTGCCCGCAGGTTTGGTTGAGGCCGCGCAGGCCATGGGTGCGACGCCCTTGCAAATAATCAGCCGCGTGCTTTTGCCCGAAGCCATGCCGGGGATTGTCTCGCAGCTTACGACGGTCATAATCGCGTTGGTCGGAGAATCGGCTATGGCGGGCGCGATAGGCGGCGGCGGGCTCGGAGATTTGGCTATTCGCTACGGCTATCAAAGGTTCCGTCCCGAAGTCATGTTGGCTACGGTCGTCGTGCTGATTGTTTTGGTTCAGCTGGTGCAGTTCGTCGGCAACACGCTCGCCAAAAGACTGGACAAGCGCTAACGGAGGCTGCCCTTTCGTTTGCTAAGCAAAAGCCCGCTTTAAAAGCGGGGGGAACAGCTGGAGCGCGGCGACACCCTGTGGTCGTCAACGGGTTTCAACGCGCAATCAGGATGCAACGTCACGTTGCCGCGTGTCCATGCGCGCCTCGTCCCTTGTAGCTCTTCCTTTATTTTTGGGAGGTATCACCATGAAAAGAATCACGATGATTAAGATTGAAGGCTGTCCATACTGCGCGGCGGCGTTCAAGGCGATTGACACCGTCAAAAAAAATTATCCGCCCGTTGAGCTTGAGATTATCGACGAAAATCTTCAGCCCAAGCTTGCGGAGCGGTTCTTCGATTATTATTATGTGCCGAGCATGTTCGTCGACGATAAAAAGGTTTATGAGGCGCAACCCGGCGAAACTTACGACGAATGCCTTGCCAATGTGCAGAAAGTCTTTGAGGCCGCCAACACCTGAAGGAGGAGTGATAACTTGAAAGCAGTTGTACTCTCAAGCGGCGGCCGCTTTGAAAGCGGCGGAACAGATAGCGCGCCGCGTCGCCCGATATTTTTCAGCAAATCGCCGCGCCGACACGAAATGCCTGCAAATTGTTAGTTTCGTGACGATTGTCTCGGACAGCGTATCTTAGTCAATTTATGCCGGAGGAGTGATAATTTGAAAGCCGTTGTACTCTCAAGCGGCGGGCTCGACTCTACGACGTGCCTTGCCATGGCCGTCGACAAGATGGGAGCGGAAAATGTTTCTGCCCTGTCGATTTTTTACGGGCAACGCCATGCCAAGGAACTCGAAGCCGCCCGCAACGTCGCCAACTTTTACAACGTCGCTCACTACGAATTCGATGCCGCAGAAATTTTCCGTCATTCCAATTCCGCTCTGCTAACCAGCTCGACCGACAAGCTCGATAAAACTTCCTACGCCGCGCAGATGGAAAAGAATTGCTCGACGCGAATCAATACCTACGTCCCTTTTCGCAACGGGCTTATGCTGTCGATGGCGGCAAGTTTCGCTGACGGGCTTTACGACGACCCGCGCGTTGAGCTTTATATCGGCGTGCACTCGGACGACGCGATTGTAAATGCCTACGCCGATTGCGGCGTAAATTTCGTTGCGGCAATGAGCGCGGCCATACGAATCGGCACCTACGAAAAAATTCGTGTCGTTGCGCCGTTCCTTCGTCAACCGAAAGCTGCCGTCGTCAAAGTCGGGCTTGAGCTCGGCGTACCGTATGAATTGACGTGGAGCTGTTACGAGGGCGGCGACAAGCCTTGCGGGGAATGCGCCACTTGCCGCGACAGAGCCGTCGCCTTCGCCGCCAACGGTATCGAAGACCCTGCGCTTTCTCATTTTATCAACAGCCATTAAAACTGCGCGGGCAACGTGCCGCAAGCTTGAGGCTTGACCCAGATAGCGCGCCGTCGCTCGTTGACGCTTTAAGATAATCTCATCGCCGGAACGCAACGCTGCGCATTGCTAGCCCGATAAAAATTTTTCCCTTGCCCCGCGCAGGGGATTTTTTTGTGCGCGGCGAAACTTCAGAGCGTATCAAACTCAAAGGAGATGATTTAATGTCAACTTCTGTCGATACCATGAAAAATTTCTTCAACGTCCTCAAGCTCTACGCTAATGACACGACGACCCACGGCGTAGCGATTCTTGACCACGCGATAAGGACGACGACGCACTTCGCGGGACTGCAGGACGCCGTCAATCACTTCGTCAGCGATATGGCGAACGTCACGGCGACGCAGGGCGCGGTTCAAAGCCTCCTCCAAAACTGCGGCATCGTCCTCGGCGCGGCTAACGACTTCAGCGTCGACACGGGCGCAGTCACCGGCTACAACGCGGGCATGGGTGTCGTGAAGAATGCTCAAACCATCGTGCCCGAAGGTAACTATTTCCTTTCGCAACTGCCGCTTCCCGCAGCGGGCTCGCGCAACGTTCACAGCTACACCGGCGCGGACGGTCAAACGTTTTACTTCACGACCAGTTACCCCGAAAGTTATTTGACCGTCACCGATAACGCAACTTCGCCGCTCGACGCAAACGGTCAGCCCGATTCTTCGTTGGCGCAATCGACGACGTTGCAGGCGGGCGAAACGTATGTGACCGAAACTTACAGTAACGGAACCTACGACAGCACGACGGGCGAACAAGCGGCGGCGGCAATTCAAACGATGATGCGCGGCATGGAACATTACTGGGCGGAGCAAGGGCTCAAGCTCGCTTACGATTCTTTCGGCGTCGACTTCAACAACAAAAATATCAGCGTCGTTTTCGGCATCAATCAGGGCTCGCAAGCGGAGACAGGTCCCGCCGCTTCAGACCCGAACAAGGAAACCGGCTTGCCCGCAAGCAATATCGAAATGGAACTCAACGCCGTTATGTACGCGGGCATTGACCCAAACGACCCCAACGGCAACACGCGCGTTGCGGGCGGCACGGGACAAAATTACCTCGACCGAACAATCGCCCATGAGTTGATTCATGCCGTCATGCAGGCAAGCGGCACGCTCAAGGAAAGTATGCCCGAATTCTTCACCGAAGGCGTTGCGGAACTCGTTCACGGCGTCGACGACTTCGACTCAAACGACACGCAAGCCGTTGCCGATCTCGCCGTTGACAGCGCGCGCTTGCAACGAGCCTTGATCTTCAAGTCGGGCACGGGCACCAACGACGCTTATCCTGCAGGCTGCATGTTCCTGCGCTACCTTTGCCATCAATCGTTGCTCACTCAAGTCAATGTCGGCAACGGCAATGAATCGGGGGCTTTTAAATACGACGGCGGCGAAAAAATTTTAAGCGGCGTGGCTTCGGGCAGTCAAATCAACGTGTCGGAGAGCGTTGAACTTTCGGGCACGACCATTGCGGGCGACGATTTGTTTGTCACGTCGAACTATGGCACGCTGATTGTTCGCGACGCTCGCACTAAGCTGATTAACTTTGCGGGCTCGGACGGCGATGTTGCGGCACGATTCTGCGCGGCGGATGCGGCGGGCACACTCGACGGACGCGACTTGGACAGTTACGTCGTGCTTTACGGCGCGGACTTTGAAAACAACGACCTTTACGCTGACGACAGCGGCTCGCAACTGTGGGGCGGCTCCTACGGAATGGACAATCTGGTTGGCGGCGAAGGCGTCGACGAATTTATTGCAGGTGTCGGTTGCGGCGCGGATACCATTTTCAACGCGGGCATGGCGGATACAATCAATCTCGCGGCGACGACGCTCAATCAAATCAGCAATATTTATGTTTCCAACAACGGCGTCGAATCCAATTTAACCATGAATTTCACCGACGGCAGCTCGTTGACGGTGTGGAGCGACCCCGCTCAAGTGGTGAACTTCAAGCTGATGGACGGCTCGATGTATTCTCATATCAACGCGACCGACACTTGGGTTAAAACGAACTAAACCTGCGCGGCTCGCAAAAAATTTGTTCCCGTCGGAAACTCGGCGGGATTTTTTTTTGTGCGCGTCGAAACTTCAGAGCGTATCAAACTCAAAGGAGATGGTTTAATGTCAACCTCTGTCGATACCATGAAAAATTTCTTCAACGTCCTCAAGCTCTACGCGAACGACAATACGACCGACGGCATAGCGATTCTCGACCACGCGATAAGGACGACGACGCACTTTGCAGGTTTGCAGGACGCCGTCAATCATTTCGTCAGCGATATGGCTTACGTCACGGCGACGCAGGGCGCAGCTCAAAGCCTCCTCCAAAACTGCGGCATCGTCCTCGGCGCGACCTACGACTTCAGCGCAGACACGGGCGCAGTCAGCGGCTACAACGCGGGCATGGGCATTGTCAAGAATGCTCAAACCATCGTGCCCGAAGACGACGTTTTCCTCTCGCAACTGCCGCTGCCCGCGGAGGGCTCGCGCAACGTTCACAGCTACACGGGCGCGGACGGAAAAACTTTCTTCTTCACGACAAGCTACC
Source organism: uncultured Selenomonadales bacterium (assembly GCA_946407095.1). Classification (GTDB taxonomy): domain Bacteria; phylum Bacillota; class Negativicutes; order Selenomonadales; family Selenomonadaceae; genus Quinella. The sequence goes on from CAMJMR010000053.1 coordinate 10,980, forward strand.
CCGAAACCTACTTGACTGTCCGTGACAATTCGACTTCCATAGTCGGCAAATACGGCTACTCCGATTCCACATTTGCGCAATCGACGACGTTGCAAGCAGGACAAATTTATCAAGACGCCTACAGTCATTATGCGACAGGCGAACAGGTTGCCGCCGCAATTCAAAATTTAATGCGCGGCATGGAAAATTATTGGGTGGAGCAAGGGCTCAAGCTCGCTTACGATTCATTCGGCGTCGACTTCAGCAACAGAAATATCAGCGTTGTTTTCGGCATCAATCAAGAATCGCAAGCAGAAACCGAACCCGCCGCTTCCGACCCGTACAAGGAAACCGAATTGCCCGCAAGCGATATCGAAGTGGAAATCAACGCCGTCATGTTCTCGACGATTGACCCAAACGACCCCAACGGCAATTCTCGCGTCGAAGGCAGCGTACATCAAAGTTATCTTGACCGCACAATCGCCCACGAACTGATTCATGCCGTCATGCAGGGCAATGGCATGATTAAGCAAAACATGCCCGAATTTTTCACCGAGGGCATTGCGGAACTCGTTCAGGGTCTTGACGACTTCGATAGTAACGCCACGCATCGCATTGCCGACCTTGCCGTTGACAGCACGCGCTTGACGCAGGCTTTGTCTCTTGAGATGGGCACGGGCACTGCCGACGCCTATCCTGCGGGCGATATGTTCTTGCGCTACCTTTGTCATCAATCTTTGCCTACGGAAGTTACAATCGGCAACGGAAATGAATCGGGAGCTTTTGAATACGACGGCGGCGAAGAAATTTTGAGCGGCGTGGCTTCGGGCAGTCAAATCAACGTGTCGGAAGGCGTTGAACTTTCGGGTACGACCATTGCGGGCAATGATTTGTTTGTCACGTCGAACTATGGCACGCTGATTGTTCGTGACGCTCGCACTAAGCTGATAAACTTTGCGGGCTCGGACGGCGATGTTGCGGCTCGATTCTGCGCGGCGGATGCGGCGGGCACACTCGACGGACGCAACTTGGACAGTTACGTCGTGCTTTACGGCGCGGACTTGGCGACCAATGAACTCCGCGCAGGCAGCGGCGGCTCGCAACTGTGGGGCGGCTCTTACAGCACTGACGATCTTATCGGCGGCGGCGGTGCAGACGAATTCATTGCGGGCGTCGGTTGCGGTCATGATAATATTTTCAGCGTTAACGCGGAGGATACAATCAATCTTGCGGCGACGACGCTCGACCAAATCAGCAGGGTGAATGTTGTCGGCGGCGGTATTGAGTCCGATATTATGATGAGTTTCACCGACGGCAGCTCGTTGACGGTGTGGGCTTTCCCCAATCAAGTGGTGAACTTCAAGCTGGCAGACGGCTCGATGTATTCCCATATCAACGCGACCGACACTTGGATTAAGACGAACTGAGGCTGCCCTTTCGTTGGCTAAGCAAAAGGGCTCAAAGACAGCTTGGCTTGTCGTGGCGACAAGCGTCCCTTCGATTCGTCGTATCAACGGCTTTTGAGTTATAGAATCTACTTTCTTTCACCGGGGAAAGAAAGTAGCAAAGAAACCCGCCACTGCGCGTGGGGCGGATACCAACTGTCGACAAAGCGTCCGCGCAACCCGAAACCGCTCGTGCCGCTGTTTTTCGCATCACGCGAAAAGGTCGCGGCGGGCGCGCGTCCATGCGCGCCCTCGTCCTCTGCAACTTATTCCTTCTTTGACAAAAAAACCAAGCAACGGCTTGAACGATAAAAATTTTTCCCTTGCCCCGCGCAGGGGATTTTTTTTGTGCGGCGAAGTTGCGAAAGACTAAGATTCATTGAGGTGTTAGCATGAGCAAATATAAGTTATTGGCCGTCGACATGGACGGCACGCTTTTGAATTCGCAGAAAAAAATTACGCCGCGAACGGTCTCTGCTCTTGCCGAGCTTGCGAAGCGCGGTATTTACGTCGTGACAAGCACGGGACGCGGGCGCGCCGAAGTCAGCGATTATCCCGAAGTGATTAAGCTTATGCATTACGGCATTCTGAACAGCGGCGGCCTGCTTTTCGATTTCGTCCGCGACGAGCCGATTGCGATTCACGGCGTCGACGAGGCTGCGATTTTGCAGATTATCGACTTCGGGCTTGAGGAACGGGCGATGATTCATTTGCTTACGACGAAAAAATCCGTTGCCCGCGAGTCTGACATTCAAAATATGGCGGCGTTCGATATGGCGGTTTACTTCGACATGTTCAATCGCGTTTGCGAGCGTTGCGACGACTTCAAGGGCTACGTCCGCGCGCACCCCGGCGAGGTTATCAAAATCAATCTCTATCACCGCGACAAGGAATCGCGCGACAGGAACTTCGCCCGCATGAGCAAGTTGAATTTGTCGATAAGCTTTGCCGAAGCCTACAACCTTGAGGCTTCGCCCGCGCACATCACGAAGGCTTCGGGGCTTGTCGAGTTGTGCGGACTTTTGAAAATTGACGTTGCCGAGGCGGTGGCGATAGGCGACGCGCACAACGACACGGAGGTTTTGCAAGCGGCGGGCTTGGGTGTGGCAATGGGCAACGCGTCCGACGAAATCAAGCAGCTTGCGGATTTGGTGACGCTTGATAACGACCACGACGGCGTAGCGGCGGCGGTCGAAAAAATTTTTTAAAATTTTTTTTGCGGAGGGTATTGACAAGGGGCAGATGCGGGTGTATATTAAGCAAGCTTGATTCACGGGGCTCCTTGAAAACTGAACAGTGC
>CAMJMR010000054.1 GCA_946407095.1 uncultured Selenomonadales bacterium
GTTCTTTTTGCTGCTATTCTTCTCTGGTTAAAATGAATTGTCCACAGTTCCTAGAAAATTCGTGCTTGGCAAGCTGAACCGTCTCGCCGTAATCGGCGGGATAAATTTTCTCGGTTTGAATGGCAAAAACATCGCTACCCGTCAGGCTCCGAACAATCTCGGCAATCATCTGCGCGTTGCCGATTTTTTCGTTGCCGTCAAGCATGAGTGACGCTCCGGACACGGCGTCGACCTGCGCGGGGAAATTCGTATTGCCGACGCGGCTGAAGTACACGATTAAAACTTTCCCGTCAAGCTGAAGTTGTTCGCCGCGCAGAATCTCGGCGCGATTGACTTCGACCTTGTGAAACCAGCGGTCAAGATAGGGCAGGCCGAAAACGGCTCCGACAGCCAACACGAACGTTAAAATCGTTGCCGCGTAGAAAGTTTTGCCTTTGACGTAGCGGCTCGCGTGAATCAGTATGTGGGCGAACAAAGCGACCGTCGACGCGACCGCCGCGCCAAGGTGCACGGCTCGCCAATTCGCCTCGGGGGCAACGAAGTATTCAGCCAAAGCCGCGCCCGATATCGCCAACACCGCGACGCTCGCCGCGAAAAAGATTATCGTCACGTGATTGACAAGCCGCCGCCGATTGAAGCCACCGCGCAGAAAATTTTTGTAGAAGCCGCGATTCAAGACGTTGTGCGCGATGACTCCGACGACGAAAATTATTCCAGCCGCTTCGTGAACTTGTGCGCTCATGAAGTTGCTCGACAGCCCGATGAAAAACAAAATCAGCAATGCCGAATCCAAAAATTTTTTCATTGCCATCCCTCGCCCGAAAAACTTCCGCCATAATAACAAAAAATCTTTCGACGCTCAACGCCAAAGCCTCGGTTGCTTTTAAAGAGGGAAGCTAGAAATGCGCATGCATTTCGTATCGACGCGGTGACAACGCTTTAAGTGTCGGACGGTACGGCGCGCTTGCTGTTCCGCCGCTTTCAAAGCGGCTTGTCCCTAGGCACCTGCCCTGCTATAATTGGCAAAACTTCATAAGGAGTGATAATTTTGTTCGGACTCAATTTCGGATTCTTGAAAAGATTTCTGGGCGACAACAACGAGAAGGAAATAAAACGTCTGCAGAAGACGGTCGATAAAATCAACGCGCTGGAGGCGGAATACCAAAACTACACCGACGACAAGCTCAGCGGCATGACGGAAAAATTTCGCGACAGACTTCAAGCGGGCGAGACCTTGGATGACATTTTGCCCGAAGCGTTCGCGGTGTGTCGTGAGGGCTCAAGGCGCGTCTTGGGTATGCGGCACTTCGACGTTCAGCTTATGGGCGGCATGTGTCTTCACGAAGGCAAAATCGCTGAAATGAAGACCGGCGAAGGTAAAACCCTTGTGGCGACGTTGCCCGTCTACCTAAACGCCTTGGAGGGCAAAGGCGTCCACATGGTCACCGTCAACGACTACCTTGCCCGCCGCGACAGCGAATGGATGGGGCAACTTTACAACTTCCTGGGCTTGACGGTCGGTTTGATTCTGCACGACATGGACTTCCCCGAACGCAAGCATTCCTACAACTGCGACGTAACCTTCGGCACAAACAACGAATTCGGCTTTGACTACCTGCGCGACAACATGGTCGTCCACGAAGAGCAAATGGTTCAGCGTCCGTTGCACTACGCTATCGTTGACGAAGTTGATTCGATTCTGATTGACGAGGCGCGCACCCCGCTGATAATTTCCGGCCCCGGCGCGAAGTCTACCGATATGTACGCCGTCATGGCCAGAGCCGTTGCCAACCTGCGCGAGGGCGAAGACTACAAAGTCGACGAGAAACAAAAGACCGTTGCGCCCAATGATGAAGTCGTTCCGAAGATTGAAAAGTTTTTGGGCATTCAAAATCTGTACGCGCCCGAAAATATCGAGCTTAGCCACTGCTTCACCATGGCACTGCGCGCAAAGGCTTTGATGAAACGCGACCGCGATTACGTCGTGCGCAATGACGAGATTGTAATTGTCGACGAGTTCACGGGGCGGCTCATGACGGGGCGGCGTTATTCCGACGGCTTGCACCAGGCGATTGAGGCCAAGGAGGGCGTCAAGATTCAGCGCGAGTCCCAGACGTTGGCGACGATAACTTTCCAAAACTACTTCCGCATGTACGACAAGCTTGCGGGCATGACGGGCACCGCCAAGACCGAGGAGGACGAATTTCTTAAGATTTACAAGCTGCCCGTCGTCGTCATTCCGACCAACAAGCCCGTGCGCCGCGTCGACCACCCCGACGTCGTCTACAAGAACAAGCGCGCCAAATATCGTGCCGTCACCGCGCAGGTTGAGCAGGTTCACGCCAAAGGTCAGCCCGTCCTTATCGGCACCACGTCAATCGAACAGTCCGAGGAGCTTAGCGGCTACCTGAAGAAGCGCGGCATACCGCACAGCGTCCTCAATGCCAAATTCCACGAAAAGGAAGCGCAAATCGTTGCGGACGCGGGTCAGCGCGGCGTCGTGACGATAGCGACGAACATGGCGGGGCGCGGCACCGATATCAAGTTGGGCGAAGGCGTTCCCGAATTGGGCGGGCTGTTCATAATCGGCACGGAGCGGCACGAATCGCGGCGCATCGACAATCAGTTACGCGGGCGTTCGGGGCGTCAAGGCGACCCCGGCGAGTCGAGATTTTACATTTCGCTTGAAGATGATTTAATGCGGCTGTTCGCGTCGGAGACAATCGGCAAAGTCATGGACAAGCTGGGCATGGAGGAGGACGAGCCGATTGAGCACACGCTGATAACCAAATCAATCGAGCACGCGCAAAAGAAGGTCGAGGCGAGGAACTTCGACATCCGCAAGCACGTTTTGGAATACGACGACGTCATGAATCAGCAGCGCGAGATAATGTACGGCGAGCGGAAAAAAATTCTGCGCGGCGACAATTTGCGCGACAACATACGCGGCATGGTCAATCACATAATCAAGCAAGAGCTGAATCAGTACGCGAACGAAAAGCTTTATCCCGAAGAATGGCAGCTGGACGAACTGATTAAGGACGCTGAAAAAATTTTCGCGCCGCAAGGAGCCTTGACGGTATCGGAGCTGGAAAAGCTCAGCCGCGACGAACTCAAGGAACGCCTGGAAAAATTGGCGGAAGACACTTACAAGCAGCGCGAGGCAATGTTCACTGCGCCCGTCATGCGCGAGCTGGAAAAAGTCGTCATGTTGCGAATCGTCGACAACAAATGGATGGAACACCTTGACCACATGGACATGTTGCGCGAGGGCATAAACTTGCGGGCATACGGGCAACGCGCGCCGCTTGTCGAATACAAAATCGAGGCGTTGGCGATGTTCGAGGAAATGGAAGGCGCCATTCAAGACCAGATAGCGACGACGATGTATCATGTGGCGGTGGTGCAGAACGAGGCTCCGCCCGCGCAGGACGAGGACGCTGAAGAATCTGACACGCCGCCCGAACCTTCGGCACCGACGGCAAGGGACACGCGGGAGGCAGAATCAATCGTGCGCCGCGAACAGTCGAAGGTTGAAGACCGCCTGCAAAATGCGCGGGCGTCTCACGGCGACGAAACGAGCCCTGCCGAGTCTCAAAAGCGCGCCAAGACTGTCGACGGCAAAAAAATCGGCCGCAACGACCCTTGCCCGTGCGGCTCCGGTAAAAAGTATAAAAACTGCTGCGGGCGCAACAAATAGGAGGCGATAAACATGCGCGATGAGAGAGGACTTTTGGTTTACGACGATGAATTTCGCCGCAGACTTATGACGCCGAAAGAAATTGCAACAAGCGACAAATGGGTCAAAAAACACAGCGATTTGATTTTAGCTAAAGACAGCGGCGATATTAACGAACAGGAATATGAGCGTCTTTGTAATGAATTGGACGCGGAACACGAAGAAGAGCTCAGCAGAATTTACGACGAAGATTTTGGCAATAATACAAAGAAAATTGACGACGAGAAATTTTTTGCTCCTTTGTTTTTGGCCAATGCCTGACTTGAAAAGTTGAACTCTTTGTACAGAATTACCTTTTATGAAAATCGACGCGGCAATTCGCCTGTGCTCGAATATATTGAAAAGCTCGTATTGAAAGACGATAAAAACAGCCGCATAAAATTTAATAATGTGATGGATTGCATAAACCAGCCTAGAGAAAACGGTACTCGTGCAAATGAAAAATTCGTCAAGCACGTAAGAGGCGAGATTTGGGAATTGCGTCCCCTGCGCGACAGAATTTTATTTGCGGCATGGATTGGCGATTCGTTCGTCTTGTTGCACAGTTTTCAAAAGGAAACGCAAAAGACGCCTCCGTCTGAAATAGAAAAAGCCGAAAGCGAACTTGAAGACTTCAAAGAACGTTTCGGCTAAAATCACGATTGAGTTGCGCGACCGCATGAAGCTTGATTAAGCTTTTGGTGTAACGGCTTCCAACGAGGCTATCGCCACTTCAATCATTGAGTCGTCGGGCTCGCGCGTCGTAAGGTACTGCAACCACAAGCCCGGCAACGTTGCCAACTTGACGAACGAATTTTGCGACCGCGCAGAGAATCTGATTATTTCGTAGGACAAACCCGCCACAAGCGGCAACAAAATTATTCGCGACAAAATTCTAATCCACAGCTCCGGCCAGCCCAAGAACGCGAATACGAAAATACTCACCAGCATGACGATTAACAGAAAGGCAGTTCCGCACCTGGGATGCAGGCGCGGAAATTTTTTTACATTCTCGACGGTCAGCGGCAAGTCGGCCTCGTAACAGAAAATTGTTTTGTGCTCCGCGCCGTGATATTGGAAGACGCGCTGAATGTCCTTCATGCGCGAAATCGCGGACAGATACGCCAAGAAGATTATCAGCCGCAAAAATCCTTCCGCCAAGTTCAAAGCTATGGGGTCGTCGGTCAGCGTATGGAAAAATTTCGCAGCGAAGGTCGGTATCGCCAAGAACAGCACGCACGCCAAGCCTATCGCCAAAAGTATCGTGCCAATCAGCTCGCGGTCGGAAAGTTGCTCGTCCTCTTCGCCCGCCGCCTGCGCCGAAAACGATAACGACTTCATACCCAAAATCAACGACTCGAACAGGCTCACCGCGCCGCGCAACAGCGGCAATTTCAGCACGGGGTAACGGTCGGCTATTGAACTCACGGCTTTGACTTGCACGTTGATATTGCCGTCGGGCTCGCGCACAGCCGTCGCCACCTTCCCGAAGCCGCGCATCATCACGCCTTCTATAACCGCTTGCCCGCCGACGATTGGCTTATCCATTATATCAACTCCCCAAAGGAATTATTTCGCCGTCCTTGTACTCGTTGTCCTTATAAATTCTCCTGCGCGTGCTGTCGAAGTCTTCGCTGAACAAACTCTTGCGCGAATCAAAGTCGGGCGTCTCAATCTTCATCAAATCCAAAAGCGCGTGAATCATATCGTCCGTCATGAAGGGCAAATCCTTCGCGGCAGAAATTTTTTGCTCAAGCGCGGGATGATTTTTCTTGCAAGCCTCGGACAGCCAAATCATTGTGGGAATTTCGTATTGATATTTGTCATTGCCGCGCGGCCCGTGTCCCAAGTGAACGCCGTCGTCAAAAACATCTTCGCCGTGATCCGCCATGTAAATTACAAGCGCGTCCTTGTCCTCGAAACGCTTGATTATCTCGTCAACCACGAAATCGTTGTAAAGGATGGCGTTGTCGTAAGCGGCTTGAAAATCCCGTTGAAATGCTTCTTTGGCGGGCTCGTCTTCAGCTTTGAAAATTTCAAACTCGACAGGATAACGCGCCCGATAATTCAGATGCGTGCCCAAAAGATGCAGGACGTAAAAATTTTTCGCAGAGGCATTCGCCTTCAAGCTGTCGTCAAGCAACGGCAAAAGTTTTTCGTCGAATTCGTAAACCGTAGTTTCGGTGTCGTGAATCGTCGTAAATTTTTTCTCGTTGCAACGGTCGGCGTAGGCGCGCGGCACGTTGCCGTAAATGCCCGTGACTTCCTGATTGGACAGCCAAGCCGTATGGTAGCCCGCCGCCTTCAAGATGTCGAACAGATTCGTGTACAGATACCAAGGCTTATTCGACACCCCCCCCCCCACAGGTTATCAAAGAACGTGAACAATCTTTGGCAAACGGGCATGGTTTCCGTGGCTCCGCTTATGCAGTCCGTGAAGAGGATTAACTCACCTTTATCAAGCCGCCGTTGCAAATTCGGCGTCGTCGGCTTGTCATAGCCGTAAATGCCCATGTGGTTGCGGTTCGTCGATTCGCCCAGGATAAACACGACCAGCGGCAAATCGCTTTCGTTGCGAGTAATTTCGACCTTGACGCTGTCGAGGTTTTCGTAAACTTCGCGGTATTCGCGAATCTCCGCAACGGCTCGCGGAATTAAACAGCTTACGCGAATTATCGACACGGGATTGCTGATGACGAAAAAATTTAAGCTCGGAACCAGCCAAATGACAGCCAAGCCCATTGCAGAGAGAATCGAGAAAATGCGCAGGAAACGGACGTTGCAAGCCAAAAACAAATTCGTGGCGGCAATGCCCGCCTTGATTAACAGCGCAAGGACAATCGCAAGCAACGCGACGTAAAATATTTTCGTTGCGAACACGGACGAGTAATCGCTGATATATTCTGCCGTCTCTTGAAAATTCGTGTCGAGCAAGACTTGAAACATGCCTTTGTCGAAAACGCTGCGATACATTGCCAAAGCAAAGGCGTCGACGCAGAAAAATATCCCTGTCAGGACGACAACAAGTCTTGTAAAAATTTCGGGCAACAGTCGAAGAATCGCGATTGTCACCAAAATTTCAAACAGCAAATACGCGGCAAGGAAGACCATCGATTTTGCGATTGAAACGGGAACGGCGCGAAAATCGAAGACCATGTAGAGATTGACGAGGCAGGTAAGATTTAAGACGAACATTAACCAGATAAGCCGTTTGTTATCACTGAGGACGCGAATCAACCAATCCGAAACTGCGATGTAAGCTTTGTCGGGATTCAAGTTGTCGCCTCATTTCCTGCAAAAGTACACGAAAGCCGGCGGGAAGTTCAGCAGGAAGAAATCAATCTTGACCTCGGAAAAATATTCGTTCAGCATCTTGCGCATCTGCCAAGAGTATTGGAACATGACGAAGAAGCCGCCGTCCCTCAAGGAGCTGTGGACGTTTTCGACGATTCGGCGGCGCAAGTACTCATCCATGTTCGCGAAGGGCAAGCCCGATATGACGCAATCCAACGGTTGAAAATTCATATCGCGCAGAGTCGCGCTCAAATTCTCGGCGAACGAATCAAATATCAAATCGGGGTATTCTTCCTCAAGCAGATGTCTCATTGCGAAATCCTGTTCGACGACCAAAAATTTGCAGGCGGACGGCTTGCGCTTGACGATTTGTTTCGTGAAAGTGCCCGTGCCCGCGCCCAATTCCGCAATGTGCGAAAAATTTTCCCACGGCAAGCCTTGAAGCATTTTCCTGGCAAGAAAGCTTGAACTCGGCGTTAAGCTGCCGATTTTTTTCGGCTCGTCGATAAATTTCTTCAGGAACAATATTCTGTCCATAAATTCCCTCCGTCAAAAATAAAACAACACTAGTCCCTCGTCCCTAGTCCCTAAAAATAAAACAGGCAAGGCGAACGCTCACCCTGCCCGTAAAAATTTGTTCAGCTCTTTTTGTAGCGTTTGTTGAACTTTTCAATGCGCCCGCCCGCTTTGACGTCGCGCTGACGTCCCGTGAAGAACGGATGGCATTTCGAGCAAACATCGACGCGCAATTCCTTTTTCGTGGAGCCGGTTTTGAAAGTATTGCCGCAACCGCAAGTAACAGTCGCTTCGAAGTACTGCGGATGAATTTTCTCTTTCATACTGATACACCTCGCTTTCTATTTCGTCCCCCAGACGATAAGCCGATTGTCGGGGGAAGTGGTTACGGGATATTCGGGGAAAACCTTCGCGCCGGGGATTTTGGCAACGAATTCGTCAAGCGTGTAGCCGCTGTACATGCCGTAGCTTGCGAAAAAGTCGCCGTCCCACGTCACGTAGCCCGCCTTGGCCTTCGACACGATTTTTTTCAAGTACACGTCCTGCGCGGGCTTGGTGAGTTCAGAAAAGGCGTAGTCGCTGATAAAAAAGTCGCAGGGCGCGTCGTGATAAAGATGCGTGCCGTCAATGTAGCGAAGGTCGCCCGTCTGATTGAGCGCGGTCAAAAATTTTTCGGTCAAGGCAAGGACTTCGGGCAAGTCGACGAGATTGTAGCGGTTAATCGGCAAGGCGTTCATTAAAACTCTGCACTGCCCGCCGTAGCCGACGCCAATTTCCGTCACGGTTTTGAACTTGTCCACGTCGAACAGCGAAACGATATCGATTAGGACTTTGACGTAGCGAAGCGTCGACGGTGAGCCGATGATTTTCCAATCGCCGAAAGTGTATTCGCCGATGAACGGGTTGCCGATTGAATCGCTGCGCAGGAAAAAGCTCCACTCGTCCTCCGACAATTTCAGCGCGTTGTTGCGCATGATGTATTCAAAGCATTTCTGCCCGACTTCAGGCGAAAGATACTCAACCACGCGCGTGTAGACGGGGTTCCGCTTGAAATTTTTAAAAACGTCGTCGTGACGCGAGGCGAAGTAGCAAAATTCAGGAAACCACTCGTTGTCGAAAACACTTGTCCCGCTAATCTCCAATCGCCTCCGCTGAATCAAGTTGACGCGAAAACCGCGCAAGGTGTATTATACGCGCTGTAAATTTTTATTGCAAGAAGTTTTTATTGCAGGAACTAGGAACAAGGAACTGGGAACTAGGTGATGTTGGCAATTTGAGTTTGCCGACCTTGATTCGGCGTTATCTACCTACTTTCTTTCACTGGCGAAAGCAAGTAGCAAAGAAAGCCACCACTGCGCGTGGGGCGGATGCTAACCGTGGACGAAACGCCCGCGCAACCCGAAGCCGACTGTGCCGGCAAAGAAACATCCCTGTTTCTGTTGCCGGCGGCGCGCGTCCATGCGCGCCTCGTCCCCTGCCACGTCTTCGTTAATTTCTCAACAGCCCCCATGCTAATCCCTAAGGAGGATTTTTTCAAATGGCATCAGAAAGTTATCATTGCAGTATTTGCGGCCGTCGCGTCAAGTTGCAGAGCCGCTCCGATATGCCCGTCCTCGACCCAAATACAGGCTTTGGCATTTGCAAGAACTGTATCAAAAATATTTACCACTTCATTGAGGACGAAGAAAGCAGCAAGTCACGTTCGAACAAAAAAAGTTTCAACTACCTGCTCGGCGATTTGCTTGCCAAGAACAAGCCGCACGTCATCAAGGCTTATCTTGACGAATTCATAATCATGCAGGATCGCGCGAAAAAAATTTTGTCGGTGGCGGCGTACAATCACTACAAGCGCATGAAATACGATTTGGACAATCGCGGCGGCGACGACGAAATTGACAAGTCCAACGTCATAATTTTGGGGCCGACGGGTTGCGGCAAGACCGCCATGCTTAGTCACTTGTCGAAGCTGTTGGATATCCCCTTCGCCGTGACGGACGCCTCAAGCTTGACGGAGGCGGGCTTTGTCGGCTCGGACGTGGAAGTTGCCGTGCGCAACCTTTACTACGCGGCGGGCAGAGACATCGAAAAGACCGAACACGGAATTATTTACCTGGACGAGTTCGACAAGATAGCGCGCAAGTCCGGCGAGAACAATTCGATAACCGCCGACCCCGGCCACGAGGGCGTTCAACAGGGCTTGCTTAAGATGTTGGAGGGCAGCGTCGTCGAGTTCACAGAGCGCGGGCAACGCAAACACCCCGAAGCCCCGACAATCAAAGTCGACACGAAAAATATTTTGTTCATAGTAGGCGGCGCGTTCGTCGGCATTGAAAAAATCGTCGACAAGCGTTTGAAAAAGGACAACACGCCGATTGGTTTCGGCTCTGAAATTCCGTCGAAGGAAGACACCGACGCGAAGTTCAACGAGCTGATTCACCAGGTGCGCCCCGAAGATTTGATGAAGTACGGCATTATCCCCGAAATTATCGGACGCCTGCCCGTCATTTGCACGCTTGAGACGCTGGACGAAGACGCGCTGTTGAGAATCCTGACCGAGCCGAAAAATGCGCCCGTCAAGCAGTACGAAAAACTTTTGTCGATGGACAACGTCAAGCTTGAATTCGAGGAGGCGGCATTGCGGCAGGTCGCGAAGATGGCGATTGAGCGCAAAACGGGCGCGCGTTCGCTCAAAGGCATAATCGAAGACGTGATGCTTGACGTAATGTTTGACATCCCCAAGACGAACGAGCCGCGCCGCGTCGTTATAACCGAGGCGTGCATAAAAGGCGAAGAGCAACCGAAAATCTTCCCGCTGGAAGAAGTCAACTTGTCCAAAGAATCAGCCTAAGTCTCAATCGAAATCGGAAATAAAAAAGCCCCACGATTAATCGCGGGGTTTTTGTTTGTTCAAACGGGTACGCGGTTTTCGATAGCTTTTGCAAGCGTCAAGCTGTCCGTGCCTGCAAAGTCCGCGCCGACCGCCAAGCCTCGTGCCAATTTCGTGACCTTGACGCCCGCAGGATTCAGTAGCCGCGATATGAAAAGCGAAGTCGCATCGCCTTCGACCGTCGGCTCGAACGCAATTATCACTTCTTCGACCTTATCGTCGCCGACACGCTTAATCAGTTCGCGCAACCGAATATCATTCTGCGAAACGCCTGCCAACGGCGATATCAGCCCGCCCGTCACGTGATATTTGCCGCCGAAGGTGCCCGCCCGTTCGATAGCGTCCAAATCCTTGGCGTCCTTCACCACGCAGATGATTTTGCCGTCGCGCTTGTCCGAGGCGCAAATATCGCAAACGGTCTTGTCGGCGTCAATCGTGTTGAAGCAAATTTCGCAGGCGTGCGTGTCCAACTTGACGGAGCGAATCGCCGCCGCCAAATTTTCCACGTCGTCCGTCTTCATGGCCGCTATATGATAAGCAAGCCGAGCGGCAGTTTTAGTCCCGACGCCCGGCAATTTTGTAAGCGACTCGACCAGAGCCGTCATAGCTTTTGATGACATGAAATTTTACGCTTTCGGAGGACCGCCCAAGAATTTTCCGATAAGATCGCCCATGTTGCCCAAGTCCAGCCCGCCGAGCGCATTGCCCGCGAATGCCGACATGTTAGCCGAAATTTTCTTGTCGATTTCGGCGTTGGCGGCATTTACCGCGCTGACTACCAAATCTTCAATCGCGCTGACATCGCCGTCCTGAACGAGTTCGGGCGCGATTTTTATTTCTTTAACGACCTTTTCGCCGTCGACCGTCGCGCTGACCATGCCGCCGCCCACTTGAGCCGTTGCCGTTTCCTGCTTGAGTTTCGCCTTGTTCGCCTCAAAGCTTTGTTGCAAGGCCTGCGCCTGTTTCAATATCGCATTCAAATCGAATCCCTGTTGTGCCATTGAGAATCTCTCCTTAATCGTTAATTTTTGCGGCGTCGGACGCTTGAAAGACTTGCATCGCGCCGGCAAGATTTGAGCGGGCGGGCTCAGCCATTTTGCCCAAGAACGACGGCGGCAAGCTTGAATCGACGTTGACGACAATTTTTATCGCGCGCCCCGCGACTTGCGCCGTTGCCTGTTCAATCGCGGGAAGATTGCCCTTGAAGACGCCCGCCCATGTTTCGGTTTTAAAGCTAACAGTCAAGACATCGCCCGCGAAGCCCGTGACGACCGCCTTGTCCAGCAAGAAGGCTGTCGTTGAGCTTTCGCCTTCCTTATCGCTAAAAAAATTTGTCACATCATAAAGAATTTTTCGCCCTGCGTCAAGATTTTCAGTCGGCGCGGCGGCTTGAGCTGGCGGCGGCGCGGCGTCGAAGGTTTGAGCAGGCGCGGCGAGTTTCATCAGCGTCATTTCCAAAATAATGTCGGGAATGCCGGAACCGTACATTTCGCCCGTCGCCTTCCTTACCGCGTCGATAATCCTGTCGAGTTCGGCGAAATTTTTTCTGCTGTCAAGCCCGTCGAATTCAATATCCCTAAGCCGCGTGATTAGCGATTCGGCAATGGCATTGGCCGCCAGCCCCGATTGAAAAGCCTTGGTGACGGCGCGCCCGCAAGCCGCTCTGTCCTTCGCCGTGACGGCCGCAATGATTTCGTCGAGGCTTTCGTCTGAAATTAAGCCGAGCGTTTCGTTGACGTTTTCGAGCGTGATTTCCTTGTCGGCCATAGCGTAGCACTGGTCAAGGTAAGTCAGGGCGTCGCGCATTGAGCCCTCCGCCAGCCGCGCGATTTTTTTGGAGGCGTCTTCGTGCAAGTTCACGTTCAAACGGCGGGCGAGCCTCAAAAGATACGGCGCAATGGTCTGTTGCGGTATCAGGCGGAAGTTCAAGACTTGGCAGCGCGAGCGGATTGTCATGGGAACTTTGTTGATTTCGGTCGTCGCCAAAAAAAATGCAACATTGGGCGGCGGCTCTTCAATCAGTTTCAAAATCGAATTGACCGCCTCGAACGACAGCATGTGAACTTCGTCGATTATGAACGTCTTGACGCGGGCGCGCAACGGCGCAAGGTAAGCGGTCGACAAAAGGCGCGTCACGTCCTCCACCGAGCGATTGGACGCCGCGTCGAATTCGACGTTGTCGGGTGACGAATCGAAATTCAAACACGAATCGCATTTGTTGCAAGGAATTTCCTTTTTGTTGAGCATACGCCCCGAAAGTTGCGCCTCGTGTACTCTGTCGCAGTTCATAGCCTTCGACAGCAGGCGCGCCGTTGAAGTTTTGCCGGTGCCGCGCGTGCCGACCAAAAGGTAAGCGTGCGAAAGTCTGTCGCTTGAGACGGCCTTTGCCAATGCGTTTGAAATGTGCTCCTGCCCGACCAGTTGCGATAAAGTTTTCGGGCGTCCGCGTGTATAAAGTGCCTCATATGCCATGAAAATTTCCTCCGATGAATTTTATGCGCCGAATTTTACAAAAGAGCCTTGCCGCCGTCAACAAAAAAAGCAACGTGACGTTGCAGGGGACGAGGCCGCCCATGGATGGGCGGCGCGAACGCTTACCAGCGCGCGTTCGCCCACTTGAAACCTGGAAGGTTTCATAGCGGTACGAGCGGCTGTCCGGGACGCGGGCGTTTCGTCGACGATTAGTATCCGCTCCGCGCGTAGCGGCGAGTTTCTTTGCTACTTTCTTTGCTCGGTCAAAGAAAGTAGTATACAACTTAAAAGCCATTAAATCGCCGAATCGAAGCCGATAACTCAATTTATCCACAGTCCCTAGGAACTGTGGACAATTCATTTTAACCAGAGAAGAATAGCAGC
>CAMJMR010000055.1 GCA_946407095.1 uncultured Selenomonadales bacterium
TATTGCCAAAACGGTGGATAGTGGAGCGGACTTTTTCTTGGCTCAATCACTCTCGCCGACTCAGCAAAGACTACGAGCTGACGGTTGCTTCTGCCGAGACCTTGATTAAGATTTCTCATATTCACACTTTGCTTAAACGTTTATGAACACTGATTCTTAGATTGCTGTCGTTCTTGTTGAGCTGTCCCAACGTTAATCGCGCATCTTCGTTGTTCCTTACTGTCATAGCCATGACAATTCACCTCCGTGTCGATAAAAATCTTTCCACAAATAAAAAATTTCCCCTGCACATGCCGGGGGGAAAAAATTTTCAAAACAAATTTAAACGTGTCTGTCATTGCCGCGAATTATTTTTTGTCGCCATTGCTCCAAGCGTGAACGCCTTCAAGGTCGGGCATGATTTTCGTGTCAAAGACGGGCTCCTCAATGCCGCGATTCTTTTGGACAACGTAATCGTCAAGCGCAATCATTGCATACTTGCACAGGCGAGCAACGGCGTAAAGGTTCGTCAAGCACAGGAAGCCCATGAACAAATCGGCGGCGTCCCATACGAAGCCAAGCTCCGCGAAGCTGCCGACCAAAACCATGGCCACGACGCCGACACGGAAAAGATTCATCGCGTGACGCGAAACGTTGCTGGGCAAGAAGCCCGACTCGTCACCCTCGAAGAACGCGATATTGACTTCGCCGTAAAAATAATTGCCGATGATTGAGCTGAACGCGAACAAGAAGACAATCACCGCCAAGACGTGCGGCGCATAAGTTCCAAAGACGCTCGCCAAAGACATCTGAACAAGCGCAACGCCCGTCAAATCGCCGCCGATAACGTATTCGCCCGTAAGCAAAACCGAAAACGCCGTAGCTGTGCAGACAAGCCACGTGTCTACGTAAACGCCGAAACTTTGAATGAGACCTTGCCGCGCAGGATGTTTGCCGCTGGCAGTGGCAGCCGCATTCGGGACGGAGCCTTCGCCCGCCTCGTTTGAAAACAGCCCGCGTCTTACGCCCGTCATGAAGACCGCGCCGAAGCCGCCGCCGACCGCCGCTTGAGGCTCAAAGGCATCGTGAATTATCAGCGCGAACATCCCCGGCACTTTTTCCAAGTTCATCACGATAATTATCAGCGCGGCCAACAAATAAAGCCCTGCCATACTCGGCACGAGCATTTCGGCAAACTTTGCGATACGCGTGACGCCGCCGAAGATAACCAGAGCCGTCAAGCCCGCCACCGCCACCGCCGTTATTGCGTGGTCAATGCCGAATGCCGTTTCGACCGCCCCGACGATTGTATTGGCTTGAACGGAAACGTAAATCCAACCGAACGTCACGGAAATCAAAACCGCAAACCATTTCGCCAAGCCCGTCATGTGAAGGGCGTTTTTCATGTAGTAGGCGGGGCCGCCGAAGAATGCGCCATCGCCTCTGGGCAACTTGTAAATCTGCGCCAAAGTGCTCTCGACGAAACCCGTGGCGCACCCGATAAAAGCGATAAGCCACATCCAAAAGACCGCGCCGGGGCCGCCCGTGACAATCGCTATCGCAACGCCCGCAATATTGCCGACGCCCACACGTGAGGCCGTAGAGACGCAAAACGCTTGAAAGCCGCTAATCTCCTTGCCCGTTGTTTTTTGCCCCGCGCTCCCGAATATCAGCTTAATCATTTCGCCGAGCAAGCGCACTTGAACGAATTTTGTCCGCAACGTGTAGATGACACCCGAACCGATTAGCGCGACGATTATGACATAAGTCCAAAGGAATGAATTGATGTCGTTAATCACGCCGTGCAATGCTTCCATAAAATTCCCTCCCGCGATTTGTTATGGAAATTATAGCACAGACTTCATGACGGGCAAAGCAGAATTTTCTTGACGCTCTAAACCGCGCATTGTCGTAAGGCCAACCGCTCACGCTCTGATCTTGTCGCGTTTAACGGTCTGCTTGCCAAAAATTTAACGCTGTGCTAGAAAGAATTATGAAAGGTAAGACTTGGTGTTCAAACGTTTAAGGAGGCTGATTGGAATGAATGCAATGCCGCACATGGAGGAAATTTGTCGGCGCGTGGTGGCGGCTTATCGGAAGGCGTACGGCGACGACATAGAGGCGATTTATCTTTACGGGTCGTATGCGCGCGGGGATTACGACGAGGATTCGGATATCGACTTCGCGGCGATAGTCAAGGGCGACCGTCTCGACGTGCAGAAAAAACTTCGGCGGGAAGTTTGGAAGGCAGCAAACGACATTGATTTGGAATTCGACGTGCTGACTTCGCCGATGGCTATCAGTTCAAAGATTTTCCATGAGTACAAAAACGCCGGTGGCTATTACGAAAATGTTTTCAAGGAGGGCAAGCGTCTTGAATGAATACGCAAAATATCGATTGGAACTTGCCGCCGAGAGAGTATCCGCAACAAAAGCAATGATAGATATGGGCGCGTATCGCGATTCGATTAACCGCTCGTATTACGCGATTTTCACGGCGGCGCGTGCCTTGTTGGCAGAAAGAAACATTGACTTCAAAAAGCATTCGGCGGTTATCGGCTACTTCAGGCGTGAGTACATCAAGACGAACGTGTTCGATAAGAAATTTTCTGATTACATCGGCGAGGCGTTCAGATTCAGAAATGACTGCGATTACGGCGATTTTGTGATTGTATCGCGTGCAGAGGCGGAGGAACAATATCAGCACGCGGTTAAGTTCGTCGAGACGGTCAAGGAATATTTGTCGGGGCAAGCGGAATGAATTTTGCAGGAAAGTAGCGGCGGCTTATCGAAAAGCCTTTCGAGTTCAAAGGGAGGTGCTTTCGATGAGCAGGGCGAAATTTTTGGTCTTGATGTTGTCGGCGGTCGTGAGCTTGGGGCTTATGGCGTCGACGGAGGCGAAGGGCTTGGCGAAGGCGCAAGTGACGAACGCGCGTTGGTATCCCGCCTATCACATAGCGGCGCCGTCGGGCTGGATAAACGACCCGAACGGCTTTTCTTGTTTCAACGGGGAATATCACATTTTCTATCAGCATTATCCCTACGACGTGAAATGGGGACCCATGCATTGGGGTCACGTCGTCAGCAAGGATTTGGCGCATTGGAGGCACTTGCCGATAGCGATTGCACCCGATAAGCTTTACGACGCAAGCGGCGGTTGTTTTTCGGGCAGTGCGCTTGAACACTCGGGTAAGCTGTGGCTCATGTACACGGGTCACGTAGATTTGCCCGTCCCGACGGCGGACGGTATCAATCGCATTGAGACGCAGAACATTGCCGTAAGCAGCGACGGGATAACCTTTGAAAAGCTCGCCGCCAACCCCGTGCTGTATGTTCCGGCGGAGGCGGGCGACATCAGCGGCAACGACTTTCGCGACCCGAAAATGTGGGCTCACGGCGGCAAATATTATGCGGTAGTCGGCTCGCGCAACAAGGCGGAGACTGTCGGCTTGGCGTTGCTGTTTGAGTCGGCCGATATGGAAAATTGGACATTCAAAAGCATAATGGCTCGGAGCGAAGGCAATCAGGGAGACATGTGGGAATGCCCAAACTTCGCGGAGATTGACGGGCGTGACGTGCTGATTCTTTCGCCGATGAACATCAAGGCGGAGGGCAAAAAATTTTTGAACTTGCAACAATCGGGCTACATGCTCGGCGAAATGAACTACTCGACTGGGACATTCGCGCACGGCGATTTTGATTTGCTCGACGCAGGCTTTGACTTCTACGCGCCGCAGATTTTGCAGGCACCCGACGGACGTTGCATATTAATCGCCTGGCTCGACATGTGGGGCACGCCCATGCCCGAACAAGCCGACGGTTGGTCGGGACAAATGACCGTTCCGCGCGAATTGCACATCCGTGACGGGAAAATCGTTTCGACGCCCGTTAAAGAGCTTGAAGCCTTGCGCGGGGCAAAGGTGTCGTATGAAAATCTTACGCTCGGCAAGGCGACGAAACTCGACGGCGTGCGCGGCGAAGTCGGTGAACTTTTGGCGACGATTGACTTGGCGCGCAGTAAAAGCTTTTCGATTGAATTGCGCAGTTCCGGCAAGGAAAAGACCGTTTTCAGTTTCGACGCGGCGACGGGGATTGTCAAACTGAATCGCGACAAGTCGGGGCAGGCATTGACGGGCGAACGCGAAATAAAACTTGCGCCCGCCGCCGAAATGCGCTTGCATATTTTCCTTGACCGCTCAAGCTTGGAAATTTTCATCAACGACGGGGAAGCAGTCTTTTCGACGCGGCTCTACCCGAAAGCGAATTCGCAAGATATAATCTTCGTGCCGAAGCAGGGCGCGTTGACTCTGAAGCAAGTGACGTTTTACAACTTGAACGAGGGCATTCCTCAACCGAAAATTGGAGGCTGACATGTTCGCAAAGATACGGGCGATAAGCTCATACCTGCCGCCGACGATTGAAGACAATTCGGAGGTCGTCGAGGCGCGCTTTATAAAAAAAATCGGCGTGCAAAGCCGACACTTGGCGACGGACGAATCGGCGGGCGATTTGGCATTCGCTGCCGCCGAAAAACTTTTCGCCGAATACAACATTGACCGCGACGCGACGGATTTCATTTTGCTTTGCACTCAACACCCCGATTATCAAATGCCGCACACTGCCGCGCACATTCAACACCGGCTCGGCTTGAAAAAATCTGTCGGCAGCATGGACATAGGCTTAGGCTGTTCGGGCTACGTTTACGGGCTCGCCGTTGCCAAGGGGCTGATTGAGACGGGGCTCGCGAAAAAAATTTTGTTCCTTACGTCCAGCGTCTACACGAAATACATTAACGTTAAGGATAAATCTGCGCGGCCGCTGTTCGGAGACGGAGCGACGGCGACTTGGCTTGAGGGCGACGACTCGGAGGGCTTGAGCGCGTTTGTCTTCGGCAGTGACGGCTCGCGCTACGACAAGCTGATAATCCCCGTCGGCGGCAGCCGCTTCACGCCGCGCGACACGCCCGAAGTCTTCGCGACCGACGACAATCACAATTACCGCTCGAATTACGAAGTCTTCATGGACGGCATGGCGATAACTTACTTCACCTTGCGCGAAATCCCAAAGCTCATCGACGATGTGCTTGCCGCCGCGCAGATGACGCGTGCCGAATTGGACTACTGCATTTTCCACCAGGCGAACAAATTCATGATGACGTACCTGCGCGACAAGGCGGGCTTGAACGACGTGCCCTTTCACAACGACATTTCGACGACGGGCAATATCGTTTCGGGCAGCGTGCCCTTGGCGATTGAACAGGTTGTCAAAGCGCAGGGCTCGGCGAATCTTAAGCGCGTGATGTTGGCGGGCTTCGGCGTGGGTTTGAGCTGGGCGGGCTGTATCGCCGATTTGTCCGGCATGTTTAAAATTCGCGGTTAGTGTTGGCAAATTGTAAGATGATGAACGCTTACTTAAAGGCCGCCCATGGACGGGCGGCCGTCCGCCGACGCTTTTGCGTGATGCAAAAACCGTCGGCGCAACCACGCTGAAATTATCGGACGGCGCGGGTTACGACCCTTCGCCCCTGCGAGGCACCTTTTTCTTTGCTACTTTCTTTTGGGTGCGCAAAAGAAAGTAGTTAATTAACTTAAAACTGATTGAAAAGCCAAATCGAAGTCGTTGCCCGCCGTCAAGCATGAAAGCGGCCGGGCATGTTAAAGGAGGAGACGAATGCCTAAACCTAAAAAAAATCCTGCGGTCAGCGTCGTGTTGACCAGCTACAATCACGAGGCATACGTGGCGGCAGCGATTAACAGCGTGCTTTGCCAGACGTTCACGGATTTTGAGCTGTTGATTGTCGACGACGGCTCGACCGATTCAAGCCGCGACGTTATCAAGACCTTCAAAGACCCGCGTATAAAATTTTTCCTGTACGAGGAAAATCGCGGCCCCGTCATTGCCATTCGCGAGGCGGTGCACTCTGCGCGCGGAAAGTACATCGCGGTTCACCATTCCGACGACTTGTGGACGCCCGACAAGTTGGCAAAGCAAGTTGCTTTCCTTGAAGCGAATCCCGAATATGCGGCGTGCTTTACTTGGGTTGACTTCGTCGACGAGCACGGCAACATTCGACCGCCCGAACGCGGCGACTTTTACGCGAATGTTTTTGAGCAGTCGAATCGTTCAAGAGCCGAGTGGCTGAACTATTTTTTTCACAACGCGAATTGCTTATGCCACCCTTCGGCGGTGTTGCGGCGCGAAGTCTACGAGAAGTGCCGTCTGCTTGAAGTGCACGGCTTTTGGCAGTTGCCCGACTATTTGATGTGGATTCGGCTGTGTTTTCACGCGAATATTTTTGTCATGCCGGAGCGGTTGACGTTGTTCCGCTTGCGGCGAGCGCGGCAGGAAAACACATCGGCGACGACTTTCGACAAGCTGATTCGGGCGGACGCGGAATTTTTTTTCATAGCGCGGGAATTCATCTATCACTTCACGGACAACGACTTTTTCCTGGAAGTTTTCCCCGAAGCTCAAAAGTTCGTCGTCGACGGGCAGATAAATCGCCGCTTTGCCTTCGCGAAAATCTGTCTGGACAAAAAAATCGCCGCGTTCAATCTTGTCGGGCTTGAAATTCTCAAGGATTTGCTGAACAGTTCCGCCAACGCCGCCGAGATTAAGACGCTTTACGGCTACGACGAGAAAAGTTTTCTGCGAGACACGGGCTCCGTTGACGTGTTCGATTTGGCGGATAAGTTGCACTGTTTGCACGCCGAGGTTTTCGTCAGCAACGGCGACGAATTTTCTTTGGCGGCGAAAAAGTTCATTCCGACCGACACGGCGCGGAAATTTTACGGGCGAATCGAATTCGACTTGGACAAACCGATTAAATTTCTGCGCTTCGACCCCGATACGGATTTTATTTCGGTAAAATTGAGCGGCGTGACGATTAACGGCGTGAATTGCAAGCCGTTGCAAAGCAACGCGGGCGAAGTTGCCGACGGTTTTTGCCGCTTTTGGACGAATGACCCGCAATTTATTTTTGCCGCCGATAATTTATTCGGGCACGTGACGATTGAAATTTCGGGCGAGCTTGAGGAAAATTATCCCGCGATTGTGGGACAAACCTTGAAAAATTTCGTGATTCGGGAAAAGCAACTGTCGGGACGCGTTGAAAAACTTCGTGCAGTTAATGACGACCTTCGCAGCCACATCGGAGACCTTGACGCGCAAAATTCCGCCTTGAACGCCCAAAACGCCGCTTTGCATGAACAAAACGCGAATCTTCAGGCGGAAATTCAACGCCTGCAAGAGTTCACGGAGTCGCTTTTGAATTCAAATTCGTGGAAGATAACGGAGCCGCTGCGTTCGTTTAAGCAGTGGCTTGATTACGGCTCGAAAGACAAAGCGTTGGCGGCAGGACGCCTTTTGTACAAGGCCTTGCCGCTGAACGACGACACGAAAACCGAGCTGAAAAATAAATTTTACACGCGATTTGCGCCGCTCTTGAAGGGCACGCAACGCTACAAAAATTGGCAGACGAGCAACGGACAAATCGCGCCGCCGACCGATTTTGAACTAAGCGAGGAAAAAATTTTCGACGCGGAGCTTTTTGCGCAACCGGGCAAAATCGCGATACAAGCGCACATTTTTTACCTGGATTTGCTGGAAGAAATGGCGAATTACTGCGCGAACATGCCTTACGCCTTCGACGCGCTGATTTCAATCGTCGACGAGTCGGCATTGGAAAAAGTGCAAGCGGTGTTCGATAAAATCCCCAACGTCGACAAATGCGTTGTGCGAGTCGTGCCCAATCGCGGGCGTGACGTCGCGCCGTTTTTGGCGGGTTTCGGAGATTTATTGCCCGAATACGATTTTATTGCGCACATTCACTCAAAAAAATCGCTTTACACGGGCTCTGAACAGCAAAATTGGCGGAATTATCTTTTCGACGCGCTTTTGGGCAGTTCCGAGCGAATTCGGAAGATTTTCCGCGCCTTCGCCGATGATGACGCCGTCGGAGTGATTTATCCGCGCCCCGCCGCCAATGTCCCCTACGCCGCGTTTACTTGGATGTCGAATCGTGCTGTCGGGCAAAATCTGTTAAATCGCGCGGGAATTGCCCCCAATCGCACGGAATATTTTGATTTTCCTGCGGGAACCATGTTTTGGGCGAGGTCGCAGGCTTTGCAGAAATTTTTCGCTATGGGCTTGACATTCGAGGATTTTCCGCCCGAAAAGGGGCAAAACGACGGCACAATCGCCCATGCCTTCGAGCGTTCGATTTTGCTTGCCGCGCTGTCGGAGGGCATGAATTATTACGAATTTAATCCCGAAAACAACACTTATTCGGTCAATATCGGCAATAAAAACCTGTGGCAATACTTCGGGCGCGCCGCCGAAGAGTTTCAAAGCTACGTCATTAATCGCCCCGGCGTGCTCTCATTCGACATTTTCGACACGCTTTTGATGAGATTCGTGGCAAAACCGTATCACATTAACGAAATTATTCGCCTTAAGGTTGAAGATTTGCTCGGACGCGCGTTTGACTTCCCGAAAATGCGCATTGAGGCGGAAAATCATGCTCGTCAGAAAAAAACTGTCGGCGACGTGACGCTTGATGAGATTTATGACAGTTTCGGCGAAATCAGCGGTTTTGACGCGGAAACGTGCCAAAAAATTCGCGAATTGGAAGTTTCGACGGAAGTCCGCTACATTTTGCCGCGCCAAGAGGTCGTCGGCTGGTTCAACGACGCGCTTAAGCAGGGCAAGGAAATTTGGCTTATTTCGGATATGTACATGCAGACGCCCGATTTGGAACGGCTTTTGAAAAAATGCGGCGTCGAAGGCTACAAAAAGCTTTTAATTTCGAGCGAAACGGGCTTGCGCAAGGACAATGCGGCGATTTGGGACGATTTAGCGGCAAAAAATCTCAATTCGCCCGATAAATTGATGCACGTCGGCGATAACGAAACCAGCGATATTCAGCTGCCCGGCGACAGAAAATTCGGCGCGTATCACATTATGAGCGCGATAAATTTATTTTCGCAAATGCCGTTCGGACGCTCTTTGCTTGAACAATTGGGCTATAAAATGTCACTTTACGCGGGAATTTGCCTCGGAATGGTGCTTGCAAAGAAATTTCATGACCCGTTCCGCCTGCGCGCCGCCGTAACTGACGGCACAAACCGATTAATCCTGAAAAATTTCCGCGAACTGGGCTATTGGCTGTACGGCGCGCCGCTTTTGACGTTCATTTTGTGGCTGATTCAAAAGACGCGGGCTGACGGCGTCGAAAGGATATTGTTTTTGTCGCGAGACGGCTACTTTTTGATGCCGCTTTATCAGTTCGTGGCGGAGCGTTTGAAAGTCGAGCCGTTGCCGTCCGAATATTTTTTGGCGTCGCGCAGAGCCGTTACCATCGCGTCAATCCGCGAAATTTCGCAGGCAAAGGAACTCATCAAGCTGCGATTCGCGGGCACGCAAAAGGAATTTTTTCAAGCGCGTTTCGGTTTGGATTTGGGCAGTGACGAGAAAATTTATTTGCCCAATGACTCCGTGCTCTTCCCGAACGAGTCGGAAAAGCCCGTCGAGAAAATTATCAACGAAAACGCCCGAAAAATCCTCAATCACGCCGAAAATGAGCGCAAAAATTACCAAAAGTACATCGCCGACCTTGGCGGCAGCTTCGACAAAGCGGGCGTCGTCGATATGGGTTATTCGGGCACGATTCAGTTTTATTTGCAGGAATTGACGGGCAAAACGTTCACGGGCTACTACTTCGCCACCAGTTCCAAAAATCGCTTCGGGGCGGCGGCTGGCGATAGAATGCGCGGCTGCTTCACCGAAAACGACGACTATCAATGGACGAAATCCTCCGTTTACCGCTATCAGCTGCTGTTCGAGACAATTTTGACTGCGCCCGACGCTCAACTAAAACACTTCGACGAGGCGGGCAAGCCCGTTTTCGGCGAGCCCGAGCCCGGTCAAAAATATTTCCGCGAAATCAGCGAAATTCACGACGGAATTAAGGATTTTTGCCGTGATGTCATTGAAATTTTCGGCGATATCCTCTTGCGCGTGCCCGTCGATAAAAATTTCGTCGACGCGTGGGTCAGAGCCTTCATGAGCGATAAAAAAATCGTCGCCCAACATCTTCGCGAAATTTTCGCGCTGGACGACGAATATTGCAACACTTTCCACGGCAATGCGCTCGATTTTTATCTGCGCGGTCTTGAACGTACGAACGCTTAAATCACTTCACTCAAGCGCGGAATTCTTCAAAAAGCAAACGTATTTGCCCGAAATTTTTTGAACGGCGATTGTCCCGACAACCGTAATTTCGTTCGCGCCCGCAGGATATTTCCCGTCGCTCAAGACGAACTCCAAGCCTTGAGAGCAACAGCCCGCCGCGTCGCGCACCAAGCACGCGTGAATTATCTGCGTCGGGTCGTCAATCGAAATGTGGTAAGTCGTGTACTCGCCGCGCATTCGCATCGTCTTGCCCACAAAAGCCGTCGGGTTGGTCACCATGTTGAAGACCGTCGAATAGACCATCGTCGAACTCATTTTGGTCAAGTCAATGTCGACGGCGGCGGCGCGGGCAAAGCTTGAACACGTCACCACGGCGAACAGAATCATCGCCGCGAAAAATTTTTTCATAAGCGTTTCCTCCCCTCAATCGACAATCCTGGCGTCAAGCAAAATCGGATTGTCGATTTTTTGTATCGTGTACACGTCGAACTTGCCTGTCAAAGTAATGTCGCTCTCGTTCGGCGGATATTTTTTGTCGGCAAGCTCAAACTCCATGCCCTGCATACAACAAGCCGTCTCGTCCCAAATGACGCAGGCGTGATGATATTCGTCCTTGGCGGGGTCGTGGGCGGCAAAATACTTCCCGCGAATTTTTATCGTCTTGCCGCGATATTCGGACGGATTTTCTATCATGTCGAAGACCGCAGGATAAACCATCGTCGCGCTTAGCTTCGTCAAGTCAATGTCGACAGCCTCCGTCAAAATTTTTTCGGACGCAGGCTTTTCCTCGCCGCCGCAACCGCTTATCAGCAAGCACGCCGCGCAGATTGTCGCGAAAAATTTTTTCATGACGAAGAACCTCCCAAAAGCAAGCACACTCCGAATGCCAACGCGTCAACCGCAACAATCGTCGAGCCGACGGGCGTGCCCGCCAATATCGACGCGATTATCCCCGCGAACGCGCACACCACCGACAACGCCACCGAGCAAAGCGTCACGGCGCGAAACGTCTTGAACAACTTCATCGCCGACAGCGCGGGGAAGATTATGAACGCCGAGATAAGCAACGAGCCGACCAAATTCATCGACAGCACGATTATAACCGCTATCACGACCGAAATCAGCAGGTTGTAAAAATCGACGCTGAGCCCCGCCGCCCGCGCAAAATCTTCGTCGAACGTCACCGCGAAAATTTTATGGTAGAACAGCACAAACGCCGCCACCATCAAAATCGACAGCCCGACGCTAAGCCAAACCTCCTCCTCCGTAAGCGTCAATATCGACGTCGAGCCGAAAAGCGTACTGCACACGTCGCCCGACAAATTCGCCGACGCCGCGAACAAATTCATTATCAGATAGCCGAACGCCAACGAGCCGACCGAAATCATCGCTATCACCGCGTCGCCCTTGATTTTCGCCCGCTGACCGCCGCGCAGTATCAAGACCGCGCAGATTATCGTTATCGGCAATGTCAAAAGCATTTTGTTGGCGAAGTTCAAAACCGTCGCCACCGCCAACGCTCCGAAGGCAACATGCGCCAAACCGTCGCCGATTAGCGAAAATCTTTTCAAAACCAGCGTCACGCCCAACAACGACGAACACAGCGCGATAAGCACGCCGACTATCAGCGCGTGAATCACGAACGGATATTGCAGATAAAGTTCCAAAGTCTCAAGCATGGCGGAAGTCCTCGCTCGTCCCGAAGAAAATTTTATCGCCCAGCCGCAAAATATGCGTCGCGTACTTAACGGCCTCGTCTACGTCGTGCGAAATCATGATTATGGTCGTGCCGCGCCGATTCAGTTCCGAAATGATTTTGTACATATCAGCGGCGGCTTCGGGGTCAAGACCGGCAATCGGCTCGTCAAGTAGCAAAATTTTTTTCGCCGCGCACAATGCCCTCGCCAACAAGACGCGCTGTTGTTGCCCGCCGCTCAATTCGCGGAAACACCGCCTCGCCAACGACTTTATCTTTAACAGCTCCATGTGCCGCGCAGATGTCGCTTTGTCCTCGGCGGAATAGAACGGCAGAAATTTTTTCCGCGCCAAGCAGCCCGACAAGACAATTTCCTCGACCGACGCCGGAAAGTCCTTTTGGATTTGCGTTTGTTGCGGCAAGTAGCCGATGTCGCCCGCCGTTATGCCGTCAAGTGAAATTTTCCCGCGCAACGGCTTTTGCAGACCAAGCAGCGTCTTGACCAGCGTCGACTTGCCCGCTCCGTTTTCGCCGACGACGCAAAGATAATCGCCCGCGTCGACCGTGAAACTCAAATCCTCGACGACGACGCGCGCGCCGTAGCCCAACGCAACATTTTGGCAAGAAATCATTCGCCGCCCTCCAATGCCGCCTTCAAGACCGACAAATTTTTTTCCATTGCCGACAAGTACGTTTCGCCGCCGACTTTGCCTTGCATTGAGTTCAGCACCAAAATTTTTTGATTCTGCCGCGCAGTGCTCGCGATTATCGTCTCGGCGATTTTGTGATTCGTGCCTTCAATCGTCAGCACGCACGGCAAGTTGAGTTCGTCGACCTTGCCCGCCAAAAATTTAATCGTTTGAAAGCTCGCCTCGGTCTCGGCCGAACAGCCCGCGAACGCCGCGAAGTACTTCAAGCCGTAATCGTCGGCAAGGTAGCGGAAAGGAAATCTGTCGCCGAACAAAAGCGTCTTGCCCTGCGCGGCAGTCAGAACCACGCGGTATTTTTCATCCAGCGCGGCAAGTTTCGACTTGTAAGCGGCGTCGTTCGCCTTGAGGGTGTCGACCTGCGCGGGCGCGGCCTTCGTCAGCGCGTCGATTATCGCGTCGCAGAGAATTTGCGCGTTCCTAAGCGAAAGCCAAACGTGTTCGTCGTCTTCAACGTCGCCGTTGTGTTCTTGGTCAGCCTCCATGCCTTCGACGTGTTCTTCCGCCTTAACTTTGTCGCCGAGCGCGTCCAGCAGATTGACGACGAGCATATTTTTGTTGGTCGCCTGCTTCAGCGCGTCGTCAACCGCTACGATAAATATATATAAACTTGAAAGAAATGATACATATTTATACAGTGA
>CAMJMR010000056.1 GCA_946407095.1 uncultured Selenomonadales bacterium
CTAAGACCGAGGCTCCCGCCGCTAAGACCGAGGCTCCCGCCGCTAAGACCGAGGCACCTGCGCCTGAACCTTATCTTTCGCAGACGGACGAAAAATTTCTTGAATACCTTAAGCAATTCGACGGCAAGACGATTGTCGACATCGAGTTCGAGGGCGCGAGCAATTACACTTTGCCTACAGTCAAAGTGGCGGTGCTTGAACACGTCGGCGACACCTTCAACGCCTCTGCCGCCTTCCGCGACAGGAACGCCTTGCTAAACACGGGCTATTTCTACGAGGCTTATCAGACTTTCGAGACAATCCCCGAAGGCGTCGTCATAACCTTCCACGTGCTTGAAAATCCCGTGCTTAAAGATATCGTCTACACGGGCAACACGCTTTATACCAAGGAAGAGCTTGACCAATTCATGACGGTGCGGCGCGGCGAAATTCTCAACAGCAACACCTTGCACGACAACATCGCGGCGATTCAAGAGGATTACCACGAGGAAGGCTTCATCCTCATGAAGATAACCGATATGAACATAGACAAGGAAGGCATCTTGACGCTCAAGATTAACGAAGGCATTTTGGAGGGCTACGCGGTCAAAGGCAACACGAAGACTAAGGACAAGGTCATTCTTCGCGAAATGCGCCAAGAAGTCGGTACGCCGTTCAATGCGAAGTTGGCGCGCCGTTCCATGCAACGCGTCTACAACTTGGGCTTCTTCGAGGATGTCAACGTCAAAATGAACCCCGGCGTCGAGCCCAATGCGATTGTCATGGAAATTAACGTCAAGGAAAAACGCACGGGCACTTTCGGCATAGGCGCGGGCTATTCCACGTCCGACGGCATTATCGGCATGATAACCGTAAGCGACACGAACTTTCGCGGCACGGGCGACACGATTTCCGTCATGTACGAAAAGAGCGGCAGCGAAACCGACGCTCACGGCTACACTTTCACCTACAGGCACCCGTGGCTTGACAGCAAAGAGACCGCGCTCCGCCTCCAGCTGTACAACCGCACCTACTCCTACAACGACTACGATACGCGCGGCGACTTCAAGGAAGAGTACATGCGCAAATACAGCGGCGGCGAATTGACTTTCAGCCGACCCGTCAGCGAATATTCGACGAACTATATCACGTTCCGCCACCGCAAAGACAAATACGTCCGTCACGTTGCCAGCGGCAATGCCGGCGACCGCTCCACTGCCGAATACAAAGATTGGCGGCGTAAAAATTTCGGCACGACGCGCTCGATTATCCTCGAACACGTCACCGACACCCGCGACAACATTTACTCGCCGACGACGGGCAACAAGGTCAATCTGTCGTTGGAACTCGGCGGAATATTGGGCGGCGACTTCAAATATCAAAAAGCTTCGATTGAACATCAGCACTACATCAAAGCGGGCGACCACGACCAAGTTTGGGCATTGCGCGGCATGTACGGCTTCGGACGCGGCGATATGACGGAGTTCAATCAATTCAGGCTCGGCGGGCAAGGTAGCCTGCGCGGCTATCGCGACGACCAATTTCGCGGCAACAGAATGATTCTCGGCTCGCTTGAATATCGTTTCCCGCTTGCCAAAAAAATTCAAGGCGCGTTGTTCACGGATTGGGGCGGCGCCTGGGATACGGGCTTGCGTCCGCGTGGCATCAAGGGTAGTTTCGGCTTGGGCGTGGCTTTGAATACGCCGATGGGTCCGATGCGTCTTGACTACGGGCGCGGCTCGCAAGGCGGCAGGTTCCATTTTTCTATCGGCACATCTTTCTGAACGCGGAAATTTTTCAAGGCGTCGTCCTCGCGGACGGCGTTTTTTGTGTTCGATAATAAAAATAGCCCCGATGTTATCGCCGAGGCTTTTTATTTCTTGACGAGACTAGGGTCTGTTGGTAAATTAACGAAGACGTTGCAAGGGACAGAGGCCGCCACGGATGGCGGCCGCCGGCAACAAAAACATGGAAGTTTTTTTGCCGGCACAAGCGGCTTCGGGTTGCGCGGACGCTGGACAAGTGATCGGTTTCCGCCCCTGCGAGGGGTCTTTTCTTTTGCAACTTTTCTTTGGACAAGCAAAGAAAAGTTGATTCTAAATACAAAAGGTATCGAAACGCCGAATCAGAATCACCAATTCAATTTACCAACAGCCCCTAGTTGTTGTTGATTAGCTGAGTATTTAGAACCGTCAGCAAGTTGATAGGTAACGTCAGCTGAACCGTTAATTTGCAGGGAGCCGCCGTCGTTTAGTTTAATGGTCACGGCATCAGCAGTGATGTTGGCGTCGATAATCTGGTCGAATGATACGTCAAGAAGAATAACATTGTCGCCATCACTTACGTTTTTGGATAGTGTCGTTACCGTTGCCAATTCCGTAGTAGAAACTATCCTTGCCGAAATTGCCAACAAGTAAATCATTGCCTCCGAAACCACCCCACAGACTCGTTTCGCCTGTACCGGCGTATATGATATTGTCATTATTATTGCCGGCAAGTTCAGCATTGGCGTTTGATTGACGAGCGTCGATAACTTTGATGTCGCCCTTCTTTATCAGCGATTTTGATATATACTCAAAAGCGGCGAAATCAGAAATTCCGATTAGATAGAAAAGGTTACCGTTATGGAACAAATCTTCTGTACTTTAAAAGCAGTCTTGCCGACAAAATTGCCGTCACCAAAATCGCCAAAGGAGTAGAAAACCAGATTGAATTCGCGCCGAACAGCTCCGGCAATAACAAAATGAAGAAAATCGGCATAATCATCGACTGCATGAACGCAATCAACGCCGAAAACGAGCTTTGCTCAATGCCCGTGAAGAATGCCGACACAAAAATATTGAACCCGAACAGCAAAAACATCAGCGAACACGTTTGCAAAACCGTGACCGTCATTTTGTAAGCAACTTCGTCGTAGCCGACATAGATTTTCGCAATTTCTTCCGAAAAAATCATTACGCAAGCCGTCATGAGCACGCCAAACGTGATTGTCATGACGGAAAATTTCTTGATCAGGCTCCTTATCTCCGAAAAGTTTTGTCGACCGTAGTTAAAACCGACCAAAGTCACCGTTGCAGTGCTCAAAGCAAAGAAAATCGACAGAAAAACTTCGTTCACGTAGCTGTAAACGCCGAAAGCCGCGACTCCGACCTCGCCGAAGAGTTTCATGAGCCGTAAATTCATCAGCAACTCGACGATATTTCCCGAAACGGCGTCCGCCATCTCCGAAATGCCGTTGTAACAGACGCTGATGAGCTTTTCAACGTCAAAATTAAAGCGCGTGAAGTGCATTCCCGACGAATTCGGGCGCGAAAAGTATCTCAGCGTGATTACTGTAAACGTCGTCATTGCCAAAGCCGTCGCAAGTGCCGCTCCGTCGATTCCGAAGTCCAGTTGCACGATTAAAAACCAATCCAAAGCGACAATTATCATGCCTTCAAGCACGGAAAGCCGAAAACCAATCGAAGGCTTGCCCGCCGCAAGCCACAAACTCTGAAATGCGGTGCTCGTGAGCATACACGGCAGGAAAACAAACATAATTCGCCCGAATTCCAGCGCGTAAGGCATTAATTCTTCCGACGCGCCGATTAAAATTAAAATTTCGGGCAGAAACAGCCACATCAACACACCGCAAAGAATTCCGTCCGCCAAAAGCACGAAAACCAGCATTGTGAAATACTGCCGCGCTCGTTCGGGTTTGCCTTCGCCTTTTGTTTTGGAAATAATCGCGTTTCCGCCTGAACCAATCATGAAACCTGGCGCGGAGAAAACCATTATTAGCGGAAAAACTAAATTTATCGCCGCAAAAGCATTTACGCCCAGATAATTCGCGGCAAAAAATCCGTCGATCATCTGAAACGACGTTATTGCCAGCATTGTTCCGATGTTCGGCAGGGCAAACACCAAAATTTTCGCGCAGGTAAAGTGTTCCTTGAGATTCATGAATGTTTCTCCGTTAATTTTCGCCGATAAAATGCTTCAAGTGCTCGACGAACAACTTCAAAAACCGTTTTACACTGTCGTCGGCATAAGCATTGCGTTGATATTCGATGGCAATGTTGACTGCTCCGTCATCTTCCATCAAATAAATATCGAAATGACCTGCAACGGCAGGATTTTCACTTGTCAAAGGAATTTCCGTCGGCTCAAAGCCCTTCAGCGACTGTGAATCGCCCAAATCGGCAACGTAATTCACCAACAAAGCGTCGCGCAAGGCAATGTTGTCTTCGGAACTGTAATCGCAGAGACTGTTGGCGAAACTTTCAGCGACTTGTCGGCTAATTTCCTGCAACAAGCGTTCATTCGACGGAAAGTCGTCGAGATTGACAGCGACGGGCAAAATTTTGAAAATCAAGCCGACCGTGTCTTGAAGATATTCTTCGACGCGGTTGTTGTTGAGAAAATCGACGCGGATAAAACTTTTTTGGCAGTAATCGCGCATTGCAAGGACGGCAGCGGCTATCGAAATGACGTTTCGCGAAAATCCGAGCCGTTTTTCGGCGCGTGACATATCTTCAACGGAAATTTCGGTGTCAAAATCCTCTTCACCAAGTTCGGATTCCCAAGAATCATAGTCGGGAGTCGGAAACTCGCACCAATTTTTGCCTTCAAGCAGATTCTCAAAGTATTTTTTCGCCGTCGTGTATTCGTCGGAATGAAATTTCGCGCTTTCCTTCGCGAGGTAAGCATAAAAATGGTCGTCGGCAAGCGTTTCGCCGTGATATGCCTTTGAAATGTTCTCCAACAAGACGCCCAGCGACGTTCCGTCGGAAATTGTGTGGTGCATGTCGACGAACAAATAAAGTGTCTCGTCGCATTTGAAAATCTTCGCACGGAAAAGCGGCTCGTGGAATAAATCAAACGGCTTGAGCAACGTTTTCGACAGCTTTTCAACGTCAGCGGCGGAAATTTCTTCAACTTCGACGTGCGGAAGACTGTTCGGATGAATTTTTTGGACAATGTTGCCCTCGTCGTCAAATTCAAAGACCGTACTCAACGCAGGATGATGATTTGCAACTTTTTCGATCGCCGCCGACAATCTTTCAGCGTCTAACTTCGCGTCGAGCCGATAAAAGCCAGAAAGATTATACATCGTCGAGTTCACGTTCAAAAATTGGTAGTCAATCATTTGAATTTGCGCAGCGGTCGCGGGAATTTCTTTTTGTCGCGCCTGCAACTCAAATTCGGCAATGTTTTCGCGTTTGCGGGCGGAAATTTCTTCCGAAATTCGCCGTGCCGTCTTGTTTTTGAAAATATCTTTTGCGCTGAGGCCGTCAATGCCCGCCGTCAACATGACCATCATCGATTTAAGAGAATCGCCGCCGAGCAAATAAAAATCGTCGTTCCTGCCGACAGAATTTTCATCCATGCCCAAGACTTTCGCGAAGGCGTCACAAAGTTTGCGTTCAATTTCGTTGGCGGGCGGCTCATATTCGCTTTGGCGAACGGAAAAATTCGGCGTCGGCAACAATTTCCTGTCGATTTTGCCCGAAGGCGTCATCGGCATTTTTTCCAGCCGCATGAAGACCGAAGGAACCATGTAATCAGTCAGCGTCTCCGCTAAGAAATTTTTTAACTCCGTTTCGTCGATTTCGGTCGTGCTCGTGTAGTACAAAACGAGCGTATTTTTTTTGACTTCGGCTATCGCATGGACAATTTTGGGGAATTTTTCGGCGCGATTTTCAATTTCTCCCAATTCAATTCTAAAGCCGCGCAGTTTAACTTGAAAATCAATTCGTCCGCAGAATTCGAGCTGATTGTCTTCGTTGTAACGGACAAGGTCGCCGGTGTGATAGACTTTGATTTTCTCGTCGCCGACTTGAATATCGGAAAATTTTTCGGCGGTGAGTTCAGGGCGTTTCCAATAACCGAACGAAATCTGCGCGCCGGCAAGACATAGTTCGCCAATCATGCCGCGCGGGAGCAACCGATTGTTTTTGTCAACGATAAACGCCGCGCAATTATAAAGCGGTCTGCCGATTGGAATCGGATTATAAGTCTTGCCTTTCTCAAGTTCAAAAAATGTTGCGGTGACAGTAAATTCAGTTGGTCCGTAGCCGTTAAAGACTTTTCCGCTGATATTTGGCGGATTTGTCATCGCTTCGCCGCCCAAAACGATATAGTTTACATTGAGCGGGTGATTTTTGTCGGTCAAAAGCTGTCCGAAACGCATCGAATAGCATCCACCATTGATTTTGTGTCGCGAAATGAAGTTGCGCATTTCAAAAACGTCGCGTCGAATGTCTTCAGGAACGATAAAAACTGTTCCGCCGACTGTCAACGTGGGAAATAAATCCTCAACCGACGCGTCGAAGGCAAAATTCGGGTGTATACTGATTCGACTTTGCTCATTCAGCTCAAATTTTTTCGCGATAACGTGAGAAAAATTCAGTAAAGCTCTGTGTTGAATGACGACGCCTTTTGGTTTGCCGGTTGAACCGCTCGTGTAAATCATGTAGGCGAAATTTTCGGGCGTCGGCTTTGAATTTTTTATCGGCTCAATTTCAGAAGACAAAATTTCCGCGACAAGTTCATCGGTCAGATTGATTCGCGCTTCGCAGTCGTTTAGCATATAGGTTATGCGCTCAGGCGGATAATCCAAATCAATCGGAACGTAAGCCGCGCCGATTTTTTGCACACCGAGAACCGCCGCGACAAATTCTTTCGTCCTGTCCATGCGAATTGCAACGAAATCATTTTCGCGAACGCCTTTATTGAGTAGCCACGCGGCAATTTTATCGGATTGCGCATCAAGTTCGGCATAAGTCATCGAAGACTTGTCGTCGGCAACCGCAATGTGATTCGGATTTTTATCAACTTGCCGTTTGAAGAAGTCAAGCCAAGTTTCGGACGTGTCGAAAGTAAATTTTTCACCGCGAGAGAGCAATAAAACTTTTTCATAGTCAGCGGAGTTCATATGCGGCAAAGAAATTAACGGCGCGTCGGGATTTTCGGCGATTTCGGCAATATAATTTCCAAAGAGCGCAATAATCCGGTTGACTTCCGCTTCTCTGTAACGCGTCGGGTCGAAAGAAAAGACAATTTCCGCACTGCCGTCAGCTTTTATCGTTGCGTCAAAGCCAAAATCGCCGAAATGTTCTTCACGGACGAGCACGGGCTTTAGCATTGAAAATTCTTCCGAGCCGCCGTAATTTTCAATCGACACAATCGAATAAATCAAGCCGTCGCTCATGCCAACCGCTTTTTGAATTTCGGCGAGCGGACAGAAGTCAAATTCGTTGCTTTCCGTCGATTGTTTATGCAAAGTTTTCAAAATCTGCACGGCGGAAGAATTTTTATCGGTCTTGACGCGCACGGGAATTGAATTTATGAACAGCCCGACCAAATTTGAAACGTCTGCAGATGTTTTATCTCTGCCCGAAACGACTTTAGCAAAAACTACATCGTCGAGACGGCAAACGGTCTGCAAAACCATACCCCAAACTAATTCCAGCCCGTTTGCAAGAGTGCCACCGACACTGCGGCAAACTTCTTCAAGCTTCGTCATCTTCGCCGCGTCAACCGTCACAACAACTTGACTGTCCGCGCATTGCTCGTCAACAGATACTGTGCCGTAGCTCGGAATTTCGGCTTTGTTGTCGTAGCCGTCAAGGAGCTTGCGGAAATACTCAATCGCAGTCGGTTTATCTTTGGAAAGAATTTCTCTGACTGCCGCCTCGTAAACGCCGTCTTGCTTCGCGCCGATTAAAATTTTCTCCGAAGCCCGCGCACTGCTCAAAAATTTTTCAAAGTCGGCAAGGTAAGTACCGACGCACCAGCCGTCAACTATGATATGGTGACTCGCAATTATCAGATAACAGCTCGTCGCGGATTTTTTCGCGCAAACGAATTGCATTAAGGGCTTTCTCTGCAAGTCAAAGCCGCCTGTTAAAAATTTTTCGCGAATTTCTTGCGCGGCGGCAAATTTATCGTCGCAATCGCTTAAGTCGGTCATCGTCAAGGAAAGTTTTCGGTCGGTAATTGCTTGCCTGTAAATCAAAACGCCTTCGTGGATAATCGACGTGCGCAAAACTTCATGCTTTTGGGCGAGGGCATCGAGAGCAAGGCGCAATTCCTTTTCTGTCGGCAAAAAGTCAAGTTCGTATATATCAACCAAACGATAAGAGGGTTTTTTCGGATTCGTGACGTGTTCAAGCAACATTCCTTCCTGCAACGGCGTCAAAGGATAAATCCTTTGCAAATGTTCGCCACGAGATGCAAATTCTTCAGTAATCGCTTTGAACTCTTGAGCCGTCCATTGAGTTTCGCCCAAATCCGACGCCGTAACGATTTTTTCTGCCGAATCAAGATGTGCCGCCAATTTTCCTGTCTGCGTTAAAATTTCCGTCGCAAAAGCCGTTGCAAGTCGTTCGTCGCAAATTTTTTGATTGTAACCGAGCCACAAAGAAAATTTTCCTTCGTCAATCAGACAATTTATCGCAAGGTCGCAGCCGTCGCAATTTTTTTCCGATTGATAATCCAAGCCGCTTGAAAAGCCGTCTTCAATATCGGGCGCAAAAAACTTTCCATGAACATTTTCGCCGGACACATTTCCAAGATAGTTGAATACAATCTTCGGAACACGATTTTTTTCAAAGTCAAGCGGCTTTTTACCGTCCACGAAGGCAAGAACATTGTATCCGATTCCCTTATTCGGAACGCGGCGAAGAATTTCTTTGACGTTTAGCAAGTCTTCAGCTTCGGAGCCGCTCAAATTCTCAAGCACGACCGGATAAATCGACGTGAACCAACCAATAGTCCTGTCAATAAAAAGTTCCGCACCGATATTCTCCCTGCCGTGTCCTTCCATTTGAATCGACACTGAATTTTTGCCGAAATGTTTACGATAACTTCTGCCGACAGCGGCAAGGAGTAAGTCATTGACTTCCAGATTGTAAATCGACAGCTTAGCCGATAAAAATTTTTCCGTAGCCGCCTCGTCAAGCGAAACATTGAGCAGGGAAAATTTTCTGTCATAGTCTTTGCCGTCGGAAGTCTCCATTGCCAACATTTTCTTTTCGACCGCTTGCCAATACGGAATTTCTTGTGACAAGGCGAAGCTGTCGCGATAATTTTTCATCGCCAATGCGTAATCTTGATAAGTGTTAGTTTTTTGCGGCAAGGCGTCGCCGTTCAGCGCAGTTTCCAAGTCGGCAAGCAGAATTCGCCAGCTTACGCCGTCAATTATCGTGTGATGCGCCGTTATGAAAAATAAATCGCGTTCGCCGGAATGAATTACTGCCGCCCGAACAAGCGCATTCTCCAATGAAAGATTCGACTGAATTTTTTCGCAAAGAGCTTGAATATTTTCCCGCGTGTCGCCGGTCAACATGTATTCTTCGATTTTAATCTGCATTTCGGCGGGCTTAACGTGCAGATGATTTTCGACAATGACAGCGCGAAGCATATCGTGTTGCCAAGTCAGCGCGTCAAAGGCTCGTTGCAGATTTTGGAGATTTATTTTACCGTTCCATTTCAAAAGCGTAGACTGATTGAAATATTTTTTATCCGGCAGATTCAAATCCTTGTAGAAATTGAAAATCGCGCTGTCCTCGACCTCGCCGACAATCGGCTCTTGACTGACTTCAATCAATCCGCCGATTTTGCAACGCTCGGCAATTTTTTCGACCGTGCGCAGTTTCAAAACGTCATTAGCCTTAACGAAAATCCCGCTGTCGCGCAGGAGACTGACTAAACGAATTGCCTTAATCGAATCGCCACCCAAATCAAAGAAATTATCTGTTGCGCCGATTTGA
Source organism: uncultured Selenomonadales bacterium (assembly GCA_946407095.1). GTDB lineage: Bacteria > Bacillota > Negativicutes > Selenomonadales > Selenomonadaceae > Quinella. The sequence continues at coordinate 9,735 of CAMJMR010000056.1, forward strand.
ATTTCGCCCAAAATTTGTTTCATGCAAGAGACAACGACTTTTTCAATCTCCGTGCGCGGCTCAATGTATTCGTTCGTACGTTCAAGCTTCGGTTCGGGAAGTGCTTTTTTGTCCAACTTGCCGTTGGGTGTCATCGGCATTTTTTCCAGCCGCATAAAGATTGACGGAACCATATAATCCGCCAAACTCGTGTTCAAGAAATTTTTAAAAGCGATTTCGTCAATTTCGTTCGCGCTCGTGTAGTACAGGCAAATATTATCGCTCTTAACTTCTGCGGCAACTTCTTTAATACCTTGAAATTTAGCCGCGCAAGCTTCAATCTCGCCCAACTCAATCCTAAAGCCGCGCAGTTTGACTTGAAAATCAATTCGCCCGCAAAATTCTAAATTCCCGTCCTCATTATATCTGGCAAGGTCGCCGGTGTGATAAACTTTGACCTTCTCGCCGTCAATATCAATGTAAGCAAACTTTTCGGCGGTAAGTTCGGGGCGTTTCCAATAACCAAATGCCATTTGCGCTCCTGCAAGGCATAGTTCGCCAATTTCGCCGAGCGGGAGCAATTTATTTTCCTTATCGACGATAAAAGCCGAGCAGTTGTAGAGCGGTCGCCCGATTGGAATCGGATTATAAGTATTGCCTTCCTCAAGCTCAAAATACGTCGCGTCAACAGTAAATTCCGTCGGTCCGTAGGCGTTAAAGACTTTTCCGCTGACGTTTGGGATACTCGTCATCGCCTCGCCGCCAACGGTAATATAATTCAAGTCAAGCGGATGGTTTTCGTCGGTTAAAAGTTGTCCGAAACGTGTCGAATAAGAGCCGCCGTTGATTTTGTGCCGCTCAATGAACTTGCGCATTTCAAAAATATCGCGGCGTGCCTCTTCCGGAACGATAAAAACAGTGCCGCCTACAGTCAACGCCGGAAATAAATCCTCAACAGAGGCGTCAAAAGCAAAATTTGAGTGGCAAGCAATGCGACTTTGCTCCGTCAAGCCCCAACGATGACTTATAAAGTAGAAAAAATTCAATAAAGCCTTGTGTTGAATGACGACGCCTTTTGGTTTGCCGGTTGAACCGCTCGTGTAAATCATGTAGGCGAAATTTTCGGGCGTCGTTTTGAAAAATTTTTTCGGCTCAATTTCAGAAGACAAAATTTTCGCTACAAGCTCATCAGTCAGAGTGATTTTGGCTCTCGAATCGTTTAGCATGTAAGCGACGCGTCCTGCGGGATAATCTAAGTCAATCGGAACATAAGCCGCGCCGATTTTTTGCACGCCGAGAACCGCCGCGAAAAAATTTTTCGTCCTGCCCATGCGAATAGCGACGAACTCATTTTCCTGAACGCCTTCATTGAATAACCACACGGCAATTTTATCGGATTGCGCGTCAAGTTCGGCGTAAGTCATTGCTGAATCGTCGTCGGCAACCGCAATGTGATTCGGATTTTTATCAACTTGCCGTTTGAAAAGGTCAAGCCAAGTTTCTGACGTATCGAAGTCAAATTTTTTACCTATTGACACGTCAAGAATGTTTTTAAGAAAGGAATCCAAATTGAAACACCTCCCAATCCAAAGTTCCAAGTTAGATGTGTTAGCCATAACGACAATGGCAACGTCGGCTTGCGCTAGAGGACCCGCGCCCATGCGTTTGCATCGGGCGATTTTTTTTATTGCATACGACGACAAATTCAATGGGATGTCCGCCCCAAGATGATGGAGCAAGCAGAGCCACTTTCAAAATTTCGCTGATAATCTCGTCGGGAATTTTTTCGCCGGAATATCGTCTGCAGAAACGCCGCCGCCTAGCAAGCTCGAAAAGTTCATTGATCATTGAATTGTTTCACCCTCTGCACTAGAGATATGCCGAGTTGTTTAGCCGTATCCAATTCTTTCGGAAAAATTTCTTCGCGATGAAGTTTCTTCTGCTCAACGGAAAAAATGCCGTGCTCAAATTTTTCGTAGTCGAGATATTGCCAAGTGTCGTAAGCGCAAACAATCTCCGGTTCGACGCCAAAAAGTTCTTTCGTGACTTCGGCGAAACGATTAGCAATGGGCATTTGTCGAATCCAGTCTTGCGTGACGTTCATGGTGTAAATAAATCCGATTGGCAACTTGCGCCCGAAAAAAGTTTGACGCTCCGTGCTGTAAGTCACGTAGGGAAAATAAAATCTTTCAAGGCAAGAGTGCATAACGCCGGTCAGTTCCATGAAATAAATCGGGGAACCGAAAATAATAGCATCGGCGTTGCTCAATTCTTCAAGAACGGACGATAGGTCGTCTTTTACAAAACATTTGCGTTGCGCACCGATTCTTTTGCAAGCCAGACAACTTTTGCAACCTTTGAAGTTCAATTCGTAAAGGCGAATGAGTTTAGTTTTAGCTCCCAGAGATTGTGCACCATCCAAAGCACTTGCAAGCATTTTTTCGGTATTCCAATTTTTACGAGGACTGCCGCTGACAGCGATAACGTTCATTTTGACACCTCAATAAAATTGTACTACAAGGCGAACGAAAAAGCTATGCAGAGATAAAATTTTCCCGAAAAGTACACTTGGACAAGAGATTTGCTTGACAATTATTTTCAAATCGTTTTGGTGTACGCGAGAATAAAAATAGTCCTAAATATCAACGTGACATTTAAGGATTGTTCTGGTATGATTTATCAGAGGTGAAGCGACGATGGCGAAGGAAATTTGGGGATATGCGCGTGTTTCGACCAAAGAGCAAAATCTTGAGAGGCAAATCAGTGAACTGCGTCAATATGTTCCGAAGGAAGAGAATATAATCTCCGACAAACAATCCGGCAAAAATTTCGACAGACCCGGCTACAGGTCATTGAAAGAACGAGTACGCGAAGGCGATGAGCTCTACGTCAAAAGCATCTATCGGCTCGGACGCGACAAAGAGGCGATAAAAAATGAGTTGAAGTTTTTAAAAAAGAAGGGTGTCCTCGTTCATATTTTGGATTTTCCGCAAACAATGATCGAAGTAGAGAACGAATACCAACTGAGAGTCGTGGAGCTGATAAACACGTTGATGATTGAAATATTCAGCTTCATAGCCCAAGAGGAGCGGGAGAATATTCGACGCCGGCAAGCTGAGGGCATTGCGGTCTGGCGTAAGACAGGCAAAACGAAAACAGGACGCCCCTACGGTCGTCCCAAAATCCAATTCCCCTCGAACTGGAAGAAGATTTATGCGCTGTGGAAAGAAAAAAGATTGAAGTCGAAAGAGGCATGGTATCTGCTTAAAATTTCCAAGAATGTTTTCTATCGTCTTGTCAAGGAATATGAGAGTCTGACAGAGATTGTAAAAAAAAGCTGAAACAGTATTCAGGCTGAAAAAAATTCGGGGTTTTCAACTCCTAGGAACTGTGGACTAAAAGTGATAAAATATATTTCGGGTGAAACAAAATGGC
>CAMJMR010000057.1 GCA_946407095.1 uncultured Selenomonadales bacterium
CCGTCATTCCCGAAACACCCGTTGAACTTCCCGACGAGCCTGTCATTCCCGAAACGCCCGTTGAGCCCGTCGTAGAGTCAACGCCCGAACCTGCGCCGGCACCCGCAACAACAGATGAGCCCGCGAAATCCAGCGAAATGGATCAGAAAATCGAAGTGATGACCAAGCAGGCAAAGGATTTGAAAGCGGCATTGCGCAAGGCGCGCGACAACAAGCAAGCCGCCGCCGCTGCGTCCATGCCGTTGGCTTCGCAAAAGGAACAAGTCGAAACGAAAGTCATCGAACGCCGCCGCAGAGCCTTGGTCGGCAAGCACGCAACCAAAACAATCACGGCGGACAGCGGCACAACCGTCGTGGAGGCGGGCGCGGAAATCACGGAAGAAATTCTTCAACGCGCACGGCTCTCGAACAAATTCATTGAACTGTCAATGAACGTCCAATAATCGCGAAACAAATTACCCGCTCGGTTGACTGACTGCGCGGGTGATTTTTTTTGCCAAAACGCCGCGCACTTTGTATAATTGTAGGCAGATTTGGGAATGAGGAATTGATATGGCAGAAAAAATCAGCTTGAGGAAACAAAAAAAATTTCGGGCGCGACAGACAATCCTGACCGCCGCCGCGAATCAATTTAAACAGGTCGGCTTCGCCAACACGTCAATCGCGGGCATCATGCAAGCGGCGGGTCTCGGCGTCGGCACCTTTTACAATTACTTCGGCTCGAAGGAAGAAGTCTTGCTGATATTGGCGAAAAATCTGCGCGAACAGGTCGAACAAAACATTTCGGCGACGGACGCGGGCAATCAAACTTCGGCGGAGCTTTTGGAGCTGTGTTGCGTGTGCACGGCGCGGCTTATCGACGAAAACCGATTTATCCTGCCGCTGTTCCTTAGCGCAAGCGAACACTCGGACAAGCCCGAACAAATCCCGCAAAGCTTATCGCCGGGCTTCAGGGAGCTGTTTGAAGAAATAATCCTGCGCGGTCAACGGAGCGGAGAATTTCGCTCGGACGTGCCAGCGAATATAATTTCGGAAATGATTCATTCGATTTACCAGACGACGGCGTTCAGCAAACTAGAAATTTCGTTTCAAGAAAATATTAGGTTCAAAGTCAAAATTTTGCTCAAGGGGATTGAATTATGATAAGCGTGACGAAATTGCTTTTCGCCGACGATTATTTCGGCGACAGTCTGCGCTACACTAAGGACGCGCACCGTATGCGCAACGGCGCGGCGGCGGGCATGGGTCCCGTCGTCGTATGGAATTCGACGCGCACTTGCAATCTCAAATGCCGCCACTGCTACATGAATTCCGATTCGCGCAAATACAAGGACGAACTGACTACTGCCGAGGCGAAAAAGTTTATCGACGACCTTGCCGCCTTCAAAGTGCCCGTGCTGTTGTTTTCGGGCGGCGAGCCTTTGATTCGCTCTGACTTCTTCGAGCTTGCCGCTTATGCCGCAGAAAAAAACGTTCGCCCGACTCTTTCGACGAACGGCACGCTGATAACCCGCGAAGTCGCGCAGGAGATTAAAAATTTGGGCGTGGGCTACGTCGGCATTTCACTTGACGGTTTGGCGGCGGTCAATGACAAATTTCGCGGCGTCGACGGGGCTTTTAACCTTGCCATGCGCGGAATCGAAAATTGCGTGGCTGTCGGTCAACGCGTCGGCCTGCGCTTCACGATTAACCGCCACAACTTCGAGGAGCTGGACAAAATTTTTGACTTCATCGAGGCGGAAAAGATTAATCGCGTCTGCTTTTATCATCTGGTGTATTCGGGGCGCGGCAGTCAAATGATAGACGAAGACATCACGCCCGCCGAATCGCGGCAGGCCATGGACACGATTATCCGCCGCACCAAGGACTTCGCGAGGCGCGGGCTTGCCAAGGAGATTTTGACTGTCGACAACCATTGCGACGGCGTCTACATGTACTTGAAGGCGTTGGCGGAGGGCGACGACGCGACCGCCGCGCAGATTAAGAAATTTATCGGCATGAACGGCGGAAATCGTTCGGGCATTGCCTTCGGCGAAGTTGACCCGTTGGGCTACGTGCACCCTGACCAATTCACGCAACATCACACTTTCGGGAACGTCCGCGAGCGCAAATTCGGCGACATCTGGACTGACACGCGTCATCCGATTTTGGCGGGCTTGAAGAATCGCAAGCCGCTGCTCAAAGGTCGTTGTGCCCGCTGTAAGTTCCTGGACAACTGCAACGGCAACTTCAGGACGCGAGCCGAGGCAGTCACGGGCGATTTTTGGGAGAGTGACCCGTCTTGTTATCTGACGGACGAAGAAATTTTTTAAGGAGGTATTCCAGTGTTCAAGGTTTTGATTTGGGATTACACGGGCATAAGCGCGCAATGGCTGAATCAAGTCGCCGACAAAAAAGATATCGAAGTCGTCGGCACGATAAAACCTAAAGAGCATGTTCCGGATATTTTTCTTCAACCGAACGCATGGGATTGGCTTCTGATTTTCGAGCATGGCATGAGAGACTTTTTTGACAAAATCATTCGCATATCGAAGTTGCCGCCCGATAAAGTGATTTATGCATTGGATATGAAAAGCTGGCTTCAACACCCGAAAGCTGCCTTGGCACTGAATGACATGCGAACGGATATATTTTTCAATTTGTACTTTGAAATCAATCGACAGCTAAACAATTATGTCACGTGCACTGTCGAGGGCATTTCGTACATTTCGCTTTCAAAGTACGGCGGGCTTATGCGTGACATGTGCACGCGGCGCGTTAATTGGGCAGCAGAGGATATGAAACGTTTTCATGCCTTGGCGAAGAAATATTACGCCGTCGACGACAGCGCGGGCTACTTTCTGGACTTGGGCGCGAATATCGGCACGACTGGCATTTACTTTATCAAAAAGCTTGCGCCGAATCTGAAACTGCTTGCCTTTGAGCCCACAGTCGAAACTTTTAAAACGTTGCGCCTCAACGTAATTCTGAACGACTTGGAAAATCGGACGACGCTCTTTAATTGCGGACTCGGCGACAAAGAAGACGAAATGACCATGTACATAAGCAAGGGCAGCCCCGGCGGCAACAGAGTTCTAAAAACCCATACCAATTGGCCGACAGAGACGATTAAAATCCTTCCGCTGGACAGTTGCCTTGCCGAAAAGAAAATCGCCGCGCAGGATGTCAAATACATTTGGATTGACACGGAAGGCTTTGAGGCTCAAGTTTTGCTCGGCGCGAAGAATCTGCTCCGCGAAAACCCTGCGCCCGTCTTCATGGAATGCAACTTGGGCGCGTGGGACAAATCGGGTTGCCTTGAAGATATGATGGCGTTGCTCGCGGAAAGTTATTCGCATTTCGTTCACGTACAGTTCGGCGACACCGTTTACCCGCTCGACGCCTTGAGGACAATGGAAAGACCGAATAACGCTTTGGGACAGCGCGGCGACATTTTCCTGATTCGCAAGGGCGCGATTGTGTAACCGGGTTGAACGTAAACTAAAATCCCCTCCGCCGATAAAGCAGAGGGGATTTTTTTATTTATGCCGATTGTTCGGCGAAAGTTTTGCTTAGAAGAACCGGCCGGCACGGCAACGTGACGTTGCATCCTGCTGACGCGTTTCAGCTGTGCAAGTTCCGAAATTATTAGCCGCGCTTAGAAGAACCAGCTGGCACGACCGAAGAACGTTTTGGTCTTTTCGTTGGTGTCGAGCGTCTTGCCCCAGAAATAGCCGAGCTTGACGTAAGTATTCTGCAGAGGAGCCCAGTCCGCGCCGACTTCGACGCCTTTTTTGTGAAGGTTGGTAAACCACGTGTCATAAGTTGGAGCCAAGCTGACGAATTCGCTGGTGTAACGATAATCCGCGGTGATGCCCCAGCTGCCGCGTTCCTTGTAGCTTGCGCCCTTGTAACCCAAGCCTGCCGTCCAAGATTTCTTTTCGATTGTAGCTTTGTTGTTGTTCGCGTATGCGCCGCCGATTTTGAAGCCGTTATCGAAGTTGTAGCGCGCGCCGACCGTCCAGACGTTGGCGTCTCTTTTGCCGTACATACCATAGAAGTCATCGCTTCTGAAGTGATGGTAGCCTGCGCCGACGAAGAGTTTGTCGTTGTCGTAGGAAAGCTCGCCGCCCACATAGTTCGCCGGATCGTCGAAACTTCCGTCGCTGCTGTAACGACCTCCCATGAGCGCAACTTTGAATTTGTCGCCGTAAACAAGAGCCGCGCCGGTGAGGAAGTCATCCATTACCAGACCGTCGTCGACGTTGGTGTAGAAGTCGAATTTACCGACTTGAAGAGTGAGCTTGTCGTATTTGCCTTCGGCGTAGGCCGTGCGGAGGTGAAGGCTACCGTTCCAAGAGTCGCCCTCATCTTTTGCCATGTTGACGCGTGCGTCGATACGGGCTTTGAGTTTCCAGTGGTCATTGACTTCAGCGGTAGGCTTGAGGCGAAGTTCGACGCGATTCTTGCTGCTTTTGATTTTGCCGTAGTGTTTGAGGTCTTCGCGCTCCGTCCAGTAGCGGTAACGCAATTCGCCGTTCCAAACGACTTTGTCGGCATATTTTTCGAGTTCGGCAACGCGCACGCCCAAGGCGTCGAGTTCGTCACGGAATTCAGCCGCGAGGCGGTCGAGTTCGGCTTTGTTCGCGCCGGTAGGATTTTTCGCCATAGCTTTGGCAACCATCTGCGCCATTTCGTAACGGGTGATGTTGCGGTCGCCGCGATAGGTGCCGTCGCCGTAACCTTCGACAACGCCCGCCGCCGCGAGTTTAGCTATCGAGTTGTACGCCCAATGCCCCCGCGGAACATCGCTGAAGGGATTCGCTGCCGCGAATGTGGTTGAACTTGCGCTGACGACGAACGCCGCCGCCAATGCTGCTGCTACTGTCTTCTTCATGGTAAAAACCTCCAAAAACTTTAGCTAGAAGTGAACCGTTGCGGCTTTCGACTTCGGGCTTCGGAGGCTTTCAAATTTGAGTGGCCGTGTTTCCTCAAGCTGTCCGACTCCTCTGCTGTCTGTCTTAAGCCGCGCAGAATATAACACACCCCAAAAATTTTTTCAACAGGAATTTTTTCCATATTCGTTACATATTTAATCGCATTGCTTTTCGTATGAACAGCATTTATAATTTGATAAAAATCAGAGGCAACGGAGTGGATGAGATGGCGAACTACACGACGACGACACCCGAATGGGCGGTGTCGAATCAATCGGCGGTGATGAGCGGCATTGAGGGCATAAAGGATACGACGGTCGGAAATATCAATCCCGCGTTGGCGACGGGCGCGTTCAAGCCGAAACGCCGCATGACATTGACTGAAGACGAACTGGTTGACGGCGTCGAAAAAGGCGACAGGATGATTCTTTCGCGGGCGATAACGCTGATTGAAAGCAACAGCCCCAAGCATTTCGCCAAAGCGCAACGGGTTTTGCAACGGCTCCTGCCGAGGACGGGCAAGGCATTGCGAATCGGGATAACGGGCGTCCCCGGCGCGGGCAAGTCGACAATCATTGAGGCGTTCGGGAACATGCTTTGCGACGCGGGGCATCGCGTAGCGGTTTTGTCAATCGACCCGACAAGTTCCATAACCAAAGGCTCAATCCTTGGCGACAAGACGCGCATGGGCACTTTGAGCCGTCGTCCCGAAGCTTTTATCAGACCGAGCCCCGCAGGCGGCACCTTGGGCGGCGTAGCTAGGAAAAGTCGTGAAACCATGCTGATGTGCGAGGCGGCGGGCTACGACGTGATTTTGATTGAAACGGTCGGCGTCGGGCAATCGGAAACGACTGTGCGCTCAATGGTCGATTTTTTTATGCTGGTCGTCTTGACGGGCGCGGGCGACGACTTGCAGGGCATAAAGAAAGGCATTATGGAGCTTGCGGACGCGATAGTCGTGAACAAGGCGGACGGCGATAATCTTGTTCGGGCAAAGGTGACGCGCGGCGAATACGAGCGCATGACCGAATTCATACGCCCCGCGACGGAAGGTTGGACGACTCACGCTTATCTTGCCAGTGCCGTCACGAAGTTGGGCTTGCCCGAGTTATGGGAAGTGATTCAGCTGTTCAAGAAGACGACGACGTCAAGCGGCGTCTTCCAACGGCGGCGCGATTCGCAGCTTTTGGACTGGATGCACGCAATGATTGACGAACACTTGCACAATCTGTTTTTCGGCGACGCGGTTATCACGGGACGAATGCCCGAAATCAAAGAGGCGGTCTTGAGCGGAATCATTTCGCCGACGCAAGCGGTTGCCGAGCTGGTGAAGATGTTCGACATAAAGCGCGCGGCTCAAAAGAAAGTGGACTTGTTCGAGGTGTAGGGCGTGTTGGTAAAATAACTAGCGAGTTGCAAGTGACAGAGGCCGCCCATGGACGGGCGGCCGCCGCGACTTGAAACCTGGAAGGTTTCATAGCGGCACGACACATTTCGGTTGACGCGGGCGTTGCGTCGGTGGTCGGTATCCGCCCCGCGCGCAGCGGCGAGTTTCTTTGCTACTTTCTTTCCTCGCTGAAAGAAAGTAGATAGATAACGCTTGACTTATTGGACGGCGCGGCGCGTCAGCTGTTGAGCCGCTTTTAAAGCCGGTTGCAGGAAATTTCGGCGCGCCTGTAGAAAGTTAAAATAAAGTTTTACGGTGAACTCGCGGAGGTGTTTTCTATGGCAGGTCTCAACATTAGAAACTGTGTGCGTTGTAAAAAAATATTTGCGCCCGTCAGCAACGAAAAAATTTGTCCCGACTGTCGCGCCAAGGAAATTGAACTTGAGGAGCGCGTCAAGGCTTACGTTCGCGACCATCGCGGCATAACGGTCAATCAGCTCATCGAAGGTTCGGGCGTGCCTGCCAAGTTGGTTTGGCGCATGATTCAGCAAGGGCTCTTTGAAAACGCGGGCTTGCTCGACGCCCAATATCCTTGCGGGAACTGCGGCAAGCTCATTTCCAAGGACGTCTACTGTAGCGAATGCGCCAGCAAGCTCAAGGAAAACGCGCAGAAATTCGCCGCCGCCATGACCTCGAAAAGGAAACGCGCCGCCGAAAAGAAGCCTCAATCGTCCGGCAAAACTTTTTCCGATTCAATGTACGAAGACATAAACAGCTCTCGGAACCGCTGATAAAAAAAGCCCGCCGATTCGTTCGACGGGTTTTTTGTTGCCTTCAACGTGTCAGTAGCCGAATAATCTGTCCAGGAAGCCGCGCCAGCCTTTCGATACCGAATTCATTCTTTCGCCGCGCAGAAGCCCGTTGACCAGCTCCATGATACAGCGCGACGCGGGGGATTGCTCATTCGCGACGATAAACGGCTCTTGACGTAGCACCGCCTCGCGAACGGCTTTGTCCTCGTAAATGTAGCCCAGACTTTCAACCGTCACGCCCAAAAATTTTTTCGTCGTCTGATTCAGCTTGTCGGCAACGTCCTCGAATTCCTCCTCCTCGCGAATGCGATTGACGACAAGCTTAATGTTGCGGCGGTCGGTGTAGGTGCTGTAGGCCTTTATCACGGCGTAGGCGTCGGCAAGCGATGTCGGCTCGGGCGTCGTGATAAGCAAAACTTCTTCCGCCGCCAAAATGAACTCGATGACGTTGCGATTCAAGCCCGCGCCCGTGTCAATTATGATAACGTCAGCCATTTCGGAACAGCGTCCCAATTTCCGGTGAAGCTTGCGCTGTTCGGCTCGATTCAAGTTCAAAGTCGCCTCGACGCCCGCCACGCCCGAAATGTATTTCACGCCCGCCGCTCCGTCTTCAATCACGTCCTCAAGCTCGACGCCGTCGTTTAAAAGTTCAATCAAGCTGCGATTCGTCACGGCTCCCATCAAAAGGTTGACGTTCGCCATTCCGATATCGGCGTCAATCAGCATGACGCGTTGACCCGCCCGTTGCAGGCCGACCGCCAGATTCACGGCAAGATTTGTTTTGCCGACACCGCCCTTGCCGCTCGTGATTGCGATAACCCGCGTCTCTTCCGCCATGCCAAAGTGCAACTTGCCTATCTCCCGTTCTTGAGCCTCCTCTTCGGCGCGCGCCTCCACCATGTTCCGAAGCCTCGATGCTTGGTCAGACATAATTCATACCCCATTACTGCTCGTCGACTTTTTTGAACAGAAGATTCGCCAGCACGTCGGAATTGGCGCGCTCTATGTCGTCGGGCACGCTTTGCCCCGTGGTGACGTAGGACAGCGAATAAGTATTGTCGCGCAGAAGGTTGATAATCATGCCGAGGCTGCCGGTCTCGTCGGTCTTGGTGAAAATGATTCTGTCGGGCTCTACCTGCGAAAATTTTTGAATGATGTGCTTGGCGTCGGTGAACTTCGTCGTGGAGCTTATGACCAAATGCTTTTCGATTCGGGGATTGACGCGCAGGAACTCTTCCAGTTCGCGCAGTTGATAATCGTTGTGTTGACTGCGCCCCGCCGTGTCGATAAGAATCAGTTCTTTATCGCGGTGGCGTTCGATGGCGGCGGCGAGTTCGGCGGGATTGTAAACGATTTCCAGCGGCAGTTCGAGGATATCGGAATAAGTTTTGAGCTGTTCGACGGCGGAAATGCGGTAAGTGTCGGCGGTTATCAGCGCGACGTTGGTGCGCTGTTCCAAGACGAATTTCGCGGCGATTTTGGCGAGCGTCGTGGTTTTGCCTACGCCCGTGGTGCCGAGCAATGCCGCTATCCTTACGCCGTGACGATTGAGCTTTATGCCGTCGGAAAATTTTATGTGTTCGTTCAGATAATTGGTGAGCGTGGTTTTGGCTGCGGGCGTGTGAATGTCGACAAGCGTTTCGCCCGCCGTCGATTGCGCCGCCATTTCCGTCAAAATTTCTTCGTCGACCTCTTGACGCTTCAAGGCCTCGTGCAAGGAGATTGAGCCCTTTTTTGAATCGCGACCCAAAATTTCGGCGAGGAGGGCTTTCATCTGCGCGATTTCGTCTTCCAAGTGCTTAAGCTTGTCTTCGTTCGGCGCGGCGGGTTGCGATTGAACGACAGCCGCCTGTTGCGCGAGTGCCGCTTGTTCCTGCTGAAGACGGAGCTGTTCGGCTACTTGTTCCTGTTGCAAGCGTAATTGTTCCGCCGCCTGTTCTTGGTGCAGACGAATTTGTTCCGCCGCCTGCGCCTGAGCCTGTGCCTGTGCCTGCGCGATTGCCGCCTGTTGCATCATCTGCATTTGATTGAACTGCGCCATGAGCATTGCTTGAGTCTGCGCCATTTGCTCTTGCGTGAAGACGGGCGCGGGTTGAGGCGATTGTTGCGGCGGTTGCGTTTCTTCGACGGGCCGAGGCGATTCTTGCGGCGATTGAGTTTCTTCGACGGGCTGAGCTGATTCTTGCGGCGATTGCGTTTCTTCGACGGGTTGAGCTGATTCTTGCGGCGATTGAGTTTCTTCGACGGGTTGAGGGGATTCTTGCGGCGATTGCGTTTCTTCGACGGGCTGAGCTGATTCTTGCGACGATTGAGTTTCTTCGACGGGTTGAGGGGATTCTTGCGGCGATTGCGTTTCTTCGACGGGTTGAGGCGATTCTTGCGGCGATTGCGTTTCTTCGACGGGTTGCACATCAGAGCGCGGCGATAACGTTTCCTCTGTCGGGACTTCAGGCGCGCTATCTGGATGCAACGTCACGTTGCCGACGGGTTGAGGCGATTCTTGCGCGGATAAGTCTATCGGCAAAGAAATTTCCTGCGCGGCTTGAAGGACATCCTCGTAATGATTTTCGGGCGCGTGAGCTTGAACTTTCTGTGCGTAGACTTTTTCAGTAAGGGCGTCCATTTGCGTGACTTGTTCGGCGCGTTGCTGAGCCTCTTCGACGCCTTGAGAGGTGCCGTCCGTCTTGTAGCGAGTCAAAAGGGAATTGGGCATAACGGTCGGGTGCTTGAGGCGCGGGGGCTCCGGTTTTTTGGGCATGGAAGTTTCTTCGACGGCAGCGGTTATCTCCACGACTTCGCGACTGCCCAAGCCCAAGATGCCGCCTTCCTTATACTTTTTGCTGTGCAATATGACGGCGTCCTCGCCGAGCTCCGCCTTCATGGCGGTCATAGCGTCTTTCATGTTGCCCGCTTTAAAAACTTTTATCTGCAAGCGAATTCACCACCAATTTTTGTTCTGCCGCAAGATTATATCAGAAAATCATTTCCCTGCAAAAAAATTTTTTGGCAACGCTATGGAACGTGCCGCGAATCTTGAGACCGCCAAGCCGTTCGTGGCACAAAAAAAGCGGAAGCCTTCGCCTCCGTCTTTGTTTGTCTATGGAAATTCACCTTTATTACTTCATGTCTCACCTCCCGATTGCCGGCGATTGGTGGTCACCGCAAGGTATTTTGCCGCCGACCAAGCTGCGGGGACAGCCCTTCGGCATTGTGGCGTTTAATGGTTTTATTGGGATTAACGGGATTATATTTGAAGATACTTAGAGGATTCTTAGAGCCGATTTAATTCTGCTCCCGGAAGACCCTCGTTCTAACCCGTGGCTAAACTTTAGCAGAAATGCCTGCCGTTTGCAAGCCGCTGTTCAAAATTTTTTCAGCGCGCCAAAAAATATTGTATTCAAGGCCGCGCAGGCTTGAAAATAATCGGCGCGATTAATATAATGTGCCACGGTTATTTAAAGATAAACAGGTTTGAAAGGATGAATTTAAATTGGCAAACGTCGACAAGGAAGCACTCGACCTGCACAAGGCTAATCGCGGCAAACTCGAAGTCAGGAGCAAAGTCCCGCTCGAAACGGCCAAGGATTTGACGCTTGCTTATACGCCGGGCGTCGCGGCTCCCTGCCTTGAGATTAACGCCGACTTCGATAAAATTTACGACTACACCAATCGCGGCAACCTCGTCGCCGTCGTCACCAACGGCACGGCTGTCCTCGGCTTGGGCGATATCGGCGCGGGCGCGGGCTTGCCCGTCATGGAGGGCAAGGCGATTCTCTTTAAAGGTTTCGCGGGCGTCGACGCCATTCCCATTTGCCTCGACACAAAGAGCGTGCCCGAAATTATCAAGACCATTCAGCTCATGGCTCCGACTTTCGGCGGAATCAATCTTGAAGACATCAAGGCACCCGAATGCTTCGACATCGAACAGGCTTTGAAAGAATCCGTCGACATTCCCGTTTTCCACGACGACCAACACGGTACGGCGATTGTCGTTGCGGCTGCGCTGATTAATGCGCTCCGTCTTGTCGGCAAGAAGTTTGAAGATATAAAAGTCGTCGTCAACGGCGCGGGCGCGGCGGGCATGGCGATAACTTATCTGATTCAGAAAATGGGCGCGCGTGACGTTCTGCTTTGCGATTCGACGGGCGCGATTTATCAAGGACGCGGCAAGGGCATGAATCCCTACAAAGACCAAATCGCTGCCGTCACGAACTTCGACAAGGAAGCCGGTCAGCTCGTCGACGTGATTCACGGCGCGGACGTCTTTATCGGCGTGTCTAAGGGCAACCTCCTCACAGAGGAAATGGTCAAGATGATGAATCACGACGCGATTATTTTGGCAATGGCGAATCCCGTGCCCGAAATCATGCCCGACAAGGCGAAGGCGGCGGGGGCTCGCGTAGTGGCGACGGGACGCAGCGACTTCCCCAACCAAGTCAACAATCTGCTTGCCTTCCCCGGCATTTTCAGAGGCGCGCTCGACGTGCGGGCGACCGACGTCAACGAGTCCATGAAAATCGCGGCGGCCTATGCCATTGCGTCATTGGTCAGCGACGACGAACTAAACGAAGAACACGTCATCACCACGCCTTTCGACAAGCGCGTTGCCCCGACTGTTGCGGCGGCGGTTGCCAAGGCGGCTCAAGAATCGGGCATTGCCCGCAACACGATAATCACCCCCGAACAGGTTGCTCAACACACCCGCGACCTTTTGGGCATTAAGTAAAGCCTTAAAGTGCTTGTAGTCGAGAGGATAAGACGCCGGCCTCCGAAGCCGGAAAGCGCGGGTTCGAATCCCGCCAAGCACGCCAATATAAAAAATTCAGCGGTTCCGATTAATTTCGGAGCCGCTTTAAATTTGTCATTATTCCAAGCGCGGCGATAACGTTCAAGGTGTCGAACGGCTCGGCTCGCTATCTGTTCCGCCACTTTTAAAGTTGCCGTCACGTTGCCCGCTTTAAATTTTATTGACGGAAAAAGCCCTGCGTGCTAAGATTAAGTCGTCAAAACCAATAACCTAAGCAGGGCAGAGCCTCTTCCAGGCTTTTATTCTACAACGCTCGCGCCCTGCTGTCAACGAAAGGCGGGGCTTTTGTGGTCTACGGAGTGATTTATCTGATCACGTGTCTCGTTACGGGCAAGCTGTACGTCGGGCAGACGACGCAAAAGCTGGCAGAACGAATCAGTCAGCACAAGTGCGGTGACATCTACGTCGACAGAGTAATAAAAAAATATGGCTGGTCAGACGATACCTTTAAAGTCGAAGTTCTTGAAGAATGCTACAGTCGCGAACAACTCGACGAGCGCGAACGTTACTGGATTGCCAAGCTTAACTGCAAGTACCCGAACGATTACAACATGACCGACGGCGGTGAAGGATGTAGTGGCAAGGAGATTTCTCAAGAAGTACATGCAAATATGTCTAAGAATCAGTGTTCATAAACGATTAAGCAAAGTGTGAATATGAGAAATCTTAATCAAGGTCTCGGCAGAAGCAACCGTCAGCTCGTAGTCTTTGCTAAGTCGCCGAGAGTGATTAAGCCAAGCAAACGTTCGTTCTACTATCCACCGCTTTGGTAACACTTGCCAGCCGTGCGGCTTTAACTTCTTACTTATCTCTACTTGCAAACCAAAATATTTGTGAGCTTCGTAAACGAAAGTCCCACGATAGCCGCCATCGCCGCATATCTTTTTCAACGTCGGATAGGCGAAAGTCGCCAAACCCGCTACCCAATATCCCATTTTTGTGTCGTGTAAATTCGCTTTGTGAATCACGACCGATAAAAGACAACCAGTCTCGTCGGTGACGATTTGACGTTTTACTCCTTTCGTTTTTTTCCCGTGTCAAAACCCTTTTGTTCGACGGCACCTGTCGTTTTCACGCTTTGGGAATCGATTAAAGCTTGGGTTGGATTTTCGC
>CAMJMR010000058.1 GCA_946407095.1 uncultured Selenomonadales bacterium
TCATCGGCTCGCAATGCGTTTTGACAAAAGAGCCGACCGTTTCTTCTCCTTCGTTCTTTTTGCTGCTATTCTTCTCTGGTTAAAATGAATTGTCCACAGTCCCTAGTGTTTTGATGCGGGGCGGCAGGAAAATCTTTTCGGCGATAGAATTAACCTTGCGAAAAAATGAAACGGAGGGAACAATTCAAACATGAAAGACTACAAAAGCGAAAGCATCAGAAACGTAGCATTCTGCGGACACGGCCGCTCAGGCAAGACCTCTTTGCTTGAAGCGGCACTTTTCGACAGCGGCGCGACGACCCGCCTCGGCAACGTCGACCAGGGCACGGGCGTCCTTGACTTCGAGCCCGAAGAAAATAAGCGCAAGATGTCTATCAGCGCGTCGTTGGCGGCTCTTGAGTGGAAGAACTTCAAAATCAATGCGATTGACGTGCCCGGCTTCCCCGATTTCGTGGCGGAAATGCACGGAGCCTTGGCGGCGGCCGATTCTGTGGTTATCGTCGTCAGTGCCAGTGCGGGCGTCGAAGTCGAGACCGAAAAGGCTTGGGCACTTGCCGAAAGCCTCAACCTGCCGCGCGCCTTCTTCGTCAGCAAAATGGATCGCGAACACGCCGATTTTGAAAAAGTCCTTGCCCAGCTCCGCGATAAGTTCGGCAACGGCGTCGTCCCCGTTCAAGTTCCCGTCGGCAAAGAGGATTCGTTCAAAGGCGTCGTCGATTTGCTTAAAGTATTCAGCAAAGTCAAAGCCGACGACGAGGCCATTGACGCCGCGCAGGTTGCGGACGAAGTCGAAGACAAACGCCTGGAAATGCTTGACATTGTCGCCGAGTTCAACGACGAGCTTATGGAAAAATATCTTGAAGGCGATATCGAAGACCTGGACGAGGCGGAAATTTCGGACGCGTTGGCGGTCGGCATTCGCGAGGCGAAAGTTTTCCCCGTGTTCGTCGGTAGCGCGCTGAAAAATATCGGCGTCAAGAAATTCCTCAACGGCGTAGTCGAATTTTTCCCCGCGCCCAATTCCAAAGACTACAGCGGCATTAATCCCAAGACGGACGAGCTTGTCGAGCGCAAAGTCTCCGAGCCCTTCAGCGGACAGATTTTCAAGACGTTGGTTGACCCGTTCGTCGGCAGAATGAGTTATGTGCGCGTGATTAGCGGCGATATGAAGGGCGACGCGACTTATCAACTGTTCGCCGAAAATTCCGAAGGGCAAGAGCGTTTGAGCGGGCTTTTCACCATGCAGGGCAAGAAACAAATTCCCGTCGACGTGGCGCACGCGGGTGATATCGTCGTCACCAGCAAGCTTGCCAACGCAAAAACCGGCGACACCCTCTGCGACAAGGCGGCGCCGATTAAATATGAGCGCATTAAATATCCCGAACCGATGTTGGCTATGGCCGTCACATCCGAGAAAAAAGGCGAAGAGGATAAAGTTTTCGGCGCGATTACCCGCCAACAGGACGAAGACCCCACGATTATGCTTGTCAAGAACGCCGAGACCAAGCAGACGATTCTCAAGGGCATCGGCGAAGTGCATTTGGACATCTTGAGCGAAAAGATTCAGCGCAAGTTCGGCGTCAAGATGGTTTTGGGCGAGCCGCGCGTTGCTTACCGCGAGACCATTCGCAAGGAAGTCGAAGTGCAGGGCAAGCACAAGAAACAATCGGGCGGCCACGGACAATACGGCGACGTTTGGCTCAGAATCGGTCCGAACAAGGATGCCAATCCCGACGTCAACAACGGCAACGTCTGGTCGGAAAGCATTTTCGGCGGCAGCGTCCCGCGCCAATACTTCCCCGCCGTCGAGAAGGGCACGCAAGAAACTTTGGCGGAAGGCGTTATCGCGGGCTATCCCGTCGTCAATGTCAGCGTCAATCTGTTTGACGGCTCCTATCACGCCGTCGACTCCAGCGAAGCCGCCTTCAAGACCGCAACCTCTATCGCGATTAAAAAGGGCATTCTCTCCGCCAATCCCATTCTGCTTGAGCCGATTGAAGAAATCACCGTCCTCACGCCCGAAACTTACATGGGCGACATTATCGGCAATCTCAACTCCAGGCGCGGAAAAATCCTTGGTATGGACCCGAAAGGCAAAGGCATGACCGAAGTTAAGGCGTATGTTCCGGCAAGTGAACTCTACAAGTACGCGACCGACCTCCGCTCTCAAACGCAAGGACGCGCCTCCTACTCGCTGAAATTCGCGCGCTACGACCCCATGCCCGACAAGCTCGCCGAAAAGATTATCGAAGAGCATAAAGCCGCCTCCGAAGACAAATAATCATTCAGGCTAGCAAAGCGGCAAAAAATTATCCCCGTCAACATGCGGGGATTTTTTGTTAGCAATGCGATTTTGTACAGATGCCGCAACGTCGACACCCGTCGAAGCACGGCGGCGTTGATTTGAATTCGGAAGCGCGTTTGAACTCGTCGCTCAGATATTTTTCGTTGAAGCCTTGGTCAAGAAAGCTCCACGGCAACGGCTCATCGAAATTCCGTTCCCGCAAGTAAAATTCCTCGTCAAGCCCCGCCGCCTTGAAATTTCGTCTGAACTCCTGCGCGGACTCCGATTGTATGACGACCGCTGAAAGTTTCCTGTCGCCGCGTGCAAGTATCGCCTGCACTTCAGCCTCGCGCACCGATTCCGAAATTATTTCGACGCCGCGCAGATTTTTCAGCTCACCGCGCAAAAGTTTAAATGCCGCGTCCAAATACTTGCGCCCCGCGAATGCCGCCCGCTGAAACGGCGTGAAGGGCTTGGGCACGAACGGATTGACGCTCAACGTCAGCCGCCCGCCGCAAAATTTTTTGATTCGCGCCGTCAGCTCCGCTATGGCCGCCACGTCGTCAAGCTCCTCGAACGGCAAGCCTATCATGAAGTACAGCCGGAAATTTTTAATTCCCGCCCGCAAGCCCAGTTCGACGGCGTTGAAGATATTTTCTTCGGTCAAACCTTTGTTGACAACCGCGCGCATTTTTTCCGAGCCGACTTCGGGAGCGATTGTCAAAGTCTTGAGCCCGCTTGCCGCCAACGCCTCAACCAGCTCCGCCGTCACCGAATCTGCGCGGAAGGACGCAACCGACATCATTAAACCTTCGCCGAGGATGAAGCGGCACAGTTCGTTGATTTGCGGGTAATCGGACACCGCCGCGCCCATCAAGCCGATTTTCTTCCCGAATTTTTTCGCCGAGCGAATTTCGTCCTTAAGCACGTCAAGCGAACGGTTGCGCGGTCTTCGGAAGCAGTAGCCCGCCATGCAGAATCGGCAATGCCTTCCGCAACCGCGCGCCGTCTCAATCAAGTACATGTTGAATTCGGCGTCGTCAGTCAGTATCGTCGAGTGCGCGGGGAAGGCGTCCAAGTCTCTAACCCACTGCCGAGAAACTTTTTGCGGGAAGGTCGGCACGTACACGCCCGCCACTTGCGAAAGCCTTTCGAGTCGTCGACGGCGCGGGAGGTGTTCGGTCTCAAGCAAAGCGTCGACGAGTGGCGGCAAGATGACTTCGCCCTCCCCGATAACGAACGCGTCGAATATTTCTGCCAGCGGTTCGGGATTGAACGTTGCGCACGGGCCGCCCGCTATGATTATCGGGTCGAGGTCTGTTCGTTCCGCCGCGCAGGGATTGATTTTCCCAAGCCGCAACATCTTCACGACGTTGAAGTAATCGGGCTCAAAGCTCACCGCGAAGCCCGCGACTTGAAAACGATTCAGCGGCGTCTGCGTCTCCACACTCAACAGCTGATTGAATTCAGGCAAAAAAAATCGTTCGCAAGCCGTATCAGCCCGCGAATTCAAAAGCTCATAGATTATGTGAATGCCCAAGTTGGACATGCCGACGCGATAAGAATTCGGGTACGCCAGCGCGAATCGCAACCGCCCGCCCGACTGCCCGACAAGATTTGTTTCGCGCGCAAGCCGCGCCCGCAATGCCTCTTCGTAAGAATGCGCCATTAAATCCCTCCAAATGTTTGAACGCGGCGATAAACTTTGAATCACGAGCGGCATGGCGCGCTTGCTGTTCCCCCGCTTTCAAAGCGGGGCGGCGGTGTAGGTTCAGGCAACGTCAACAGGCTGCCGACTTCAGCGTCTTTTTCATATGTCCAAGTCTTTTTGTACGGAAAATAGCCGGCATCAGAAGTAAAAGTCATTTCTCCGAACAAAAGTTTGCCGTCAATCTCGTAGAAGTCAACGCGCACATAAGAAAAGCCTTCGCTTAAAATTTTTGCGAAACTTTTCATTTTTTCAAACTCTGCAGGCTTCGGCACGTAGTAAGGAAATAAAGGATAATCATCGAACATTGCGCCAATGTCGTTATAATCCAAATCGCAAAATTTTTGATGGCGCGTGTGCTTTGCGTAATCTCTGTCGCCAATAACTTGAAGGAATTCGGGCGTTCCGTTGAAGCAATGGAATTTGTAATCGATAACGCCGTCGCTCATGTTTTCGATATATTTTTCGGCAATGATTTTGCGTTTGATGCGCGTGTAATGAAGTTCAAGCAACATTGTGGCAAAATCCGTATCAAGCCAAGCGTTAATTTTTTCGCGGGCGCGTTGCTTATCGAAAGTCTTTTTGTCGCGAACGATAACGTTCATGCCGGAGCCGTGGTTGCACTTTAGGACGAATTGGTCGGGCAATTCATTAAAGTCTATGTCGTCGAAGTCGTTCCACACGCCCAAAAGCGGAATCAGATATTCTTGACCGATTTTGTCCGCCACCCAACGACGCACAAGATATTTATCCGTGAGGCGGCTTTTCAGCAGAGTAGAATCATAAAGTTTAAGCCACTGCATTTTTTCCGTAAATGTCGTCAAGTGATTGAAGTCAAGCGGTCTGCCCATACGCCGCTGATAAATTTGCGCCAAGACGGCGGCGTAGCGTTGCGGCGATAAATTTTTGACTTGACGCTGATTTTGAAGACGAAAAACAGTTTCACCTAAAAAATCTTCGTCGGCTTTGTCGCGAATGTGAAATTCCAGCCCGCAAAAGTATACGACCTTAGTGCCGTCCGTGTCCTGCCCGCCGAACATTTTCCAACCCTGCGCGGCGTCCCAAAGAATGATTTTTCGCGGCGCAATGCCTTGCTTAATTAAAAGGTTCGCGGCGGCAGTGTCGTTGTTCGTGAAAACAATTCCGTCGATAAGATCGAACACGAAATCCGGCAGAGCTTGCGGCGCGAAGACTTTGACGGGAAATTTTTCGGGCTCCGTGCCCAAAAGTGCAACGACTTCAAAATCGCGGCTGACGGCGTCTGAAAAAAATCTTTGCAGGCTGTCGGGCGTGCCGTATACCAAAATTTTTTTCTTGTGCAAATGAAATGCCTCCAAAAAATTTTTCCATCATAATAACAAAAAAAATCCCCGCCGCAAATAGTCACGGCGAGAAATTTAACTTGTGTCTGCTGTTGAGCCGCCTTCAAAGCGGCAAATTTTTTAAGCGTTGGCAAGTTGCTGTTCGTAAAGCAGAATTTCTCTAAGCACGGGGTAGGCGTTCAGAATGTTATTGAGGTGCTTAAGGAAAAATCTTTCTTCTTCGTCGTTTATACGCGACAAGCCGACATCTTGCGTGCTGGGAATGTAATTCAGCTTGTCTATGTTATTTTCCACGACGTTGACGCGCCGCCCGTTCAAAACGCCCATAAGCCAAAACCAAATATCGTCACTCGTCGGCGCAAGCGTCATGAATCTGTCCTCGCGCAAAACGTCTTGGTGCAGACTGTGCGGCGGATACAAGCAGGCGGCTCCGCCCGAAAGTTTGTTGAGGTAAGTCGGTTTATCGTAGGGTATGTGCGAAGTCTTGACGTTGCCCGCCGCGTCGAAAGAGACGTTCGTTATCCTGTGGCATTGAATCATTTCGGGATATTTTTTTGTAGCCGACAAGCAACCGTTCAATCAGCGCGGGGTGGAAAAATAAATCGTCGTCGAACGTAATGATTATATCGTCGGGGAAATCTTTCAGCGCGGGAATTAACTTTTTGTAGGAGCGAATATTTTTCGTCCAACGAATCTCAAAACGCTCGGAGCATAGTGCAAGCAGTTCACGCGGCAAATCGTTTTCTTTGCGCGGGAATTCGTCTGTTGCCAAGTACAAGACCGTTAAGTCGGGGCGGCGCGTCTGATTGAGTATCGTTTGAATAGCCAAATGCGCCGTGCCGATTCGTTTTGTCCACGAGGTAAGCGACGCGATAATTTTTCGTTCGGGAAGTGATTCGGGCGGCGGCGGAAATTTTATTTCGCCCAAAAATTTTTGTCGGACGCAATACGATGAACTTAACGCTGTGGAGGGGGCATACGATTGGGTAATGTCAAGATTGGGCAACGTTAAAAGACTGCCCAAATATTCGTCAGAGCCCTCCGTCTTGTAGGAAAGGTTTCCGGCGGCGGGCGTGAAGGTCATTTCGCCGAAGTAAACGCGCCCGTCAATCTCGTAGAAGTCGACGCGCACAAAAGCAAAGCCTTCCGCCAGAGTGGCGGCGAGTTTTTTCATCAGCTCAAAATTTTTCGGCTTGGGAATTCTTTCGGGGTGGTCGCTGTTAGGACGATTTTTTTGCTCAAAATTCATGTGTTGCCAATTCATATTGAAATAATCTATCCGAAAATCGGTTGTGCGTCCTGTCATGCATTTGCAATAAGTCGGCTTGCCGCCGAAGCAGCAAAATTTATAGTCGGTGAGGTCGGGCGCGGTGCCGTCGGTCATGAACCTTTCGGCGATGATTTTGCGTTCTATGCGCGTGTAATGCAGTTCAAGAAAACGACACGCGTAGTCTGTGGCAAGCCAAGCGTTGATTTTTTCGCGGGCGCGTTGTTTGTCGAAAGTCTTTTTGTCGCGGACGATGATGTTCATTGAGCAGCCATGGTTGCACTTGAGGACGAATTGGTCGGGCAGTTCATTAAAGTCTATATCGTCGAAGTCGTCCCACACGCCCAAGAGCGGAATCAGATATTCTTGACTGATTTTGTCCGCCACCCAACGGCGTACAAGATATTTGTCGGCGAGGCGGCTTTTCAGCGGCGTGGCGTCGAAAATCTTAATCCACTGCAATTTTTCCGTGAACATTTTCGGATTGTTGAGGTTAAGCGGAATGCCTCTGCGCTGATAAAATTTTTCCTCCAAGACAGCGGGGTAAAGTTCCGGCGACAAATTTTTAACCTGCCATTGAACGTAGATCCGTTGAAATATCGTGTTGAAAAAACGGATGTCGTCATCGTTGCGAATGTGAAACTCCAGCCCGCAGAAATAAATGACGGGCGTGCCGTCCGAATCGCGCAATTCAAGATTCCCCCAGCCCTGCGCGGCGTCCCAAAGAATGATTTTGTGCGGCGCGCTGCCTCGCTTAAGAAAGACTTTGACAAGACCTTTGCTCGTAAAAGCGTCGGTTATGACAATTCCGTCAATCAATCCGTAAACAAATTTTGACAGGGCTTGCGGCGCGATAACGTCAATCTCTTCGTCATCAAGCTCGACAGAAATTTTTTCATCGCTCAAAACGGCAACGACTTCAAAATCGCGGCTGACGGCGTCCGAAAAACTTCTGCAGGCTGTCGAGCGTGCCGTGTACCAAAATTTTTTTCTTGCGCAAATGAAATGCCTCCCAAAAATTTTCTGCAATGATAGCAAAAAAAAAATGCCCGCCACAATACGCGGCGAGTAATTAAAATCGTCGGACGATACGGCGCGCTTTCCGGATGCAACGTCACGTTGCCCCCGCGCAGGTGCAGGGGCTAAAATTTTTATTCGTTACGAAGTGTGACGGTCGCAAGGGCTGAAACTTTGTCGTCGTCCTTGGTCTTCATGAGTATGACGCCTTGGGTGTTGCGCCCGATTGAGCGGATGTCGTCTACGCTGGTGCGAATGACAATGCCCTCGGTCGTTATCAAAAGCAATTCCTGGTCGGGCGTGACGACTTTAATGCCGACTACTTCGCCGGTCTTGTCGGTGACTTTCATGTTGACGAGCCCTTTGCCGCCGCGTCCTTGCGGACGATATTCCTCGGTTGGCGTGCGTTTGCCTATGCCCTCTTCGCTGACCGTCAAGACTTCCGCGCCGCGCCGCAACTTGTCCATGCCGATGACGCGGTCGCCGCGCTTGAGCCGAATGCCAACGACGCCGCGAGCATTCCTGCCCATTGAGCGAACTTCCTCTTCCGCGAAAGAAATCGTCATGCCCTGCGCGGTGCCGAGGATAATGTAGCGTTCGCCCTCCGTGAACTTGACGCCGATAAGTTCGTCGTCCTTGTCGAGCTTGATAGCCAACAAGCCGCGTTTCATCATTGAGCTGAATTCGGACAGCTGCGTTTTCTTGACGATACCTTTGCGCGTCGCCATGAACAGATAGCGCGTCGGGTCGAAGTCCTTAACCTTAATCAGCGCGGTGATTTTCTCTTCGGGCTCGATTTGCAAAAGGTTGCTTATGTGAACGCCCTTGGCAGCGCGTCCCGATTCGGCGATTTGATACGCCTTGAGGTGGAAGACTTTGCCCTTGTTCGTGAAAAACAAAATCGTGTGGTGCGTCGTCGTGATAAGGATTTGTTCGACGTAATCTTCCTCCTTGGTGCCCATGCCCGTCACGCCGACGCCGCCGCGCTTTTGCCGCTTGTAGGCGTCAAGGTCGATTCGTTTGACGTAGCCGCCGTGAGTGAGCGTAACAACGATATCGTCGTCGTTAATCAAGTCTTCGGCCTCGAAAGCTTGAAGTTCTTCGCCGACGATTTCGGTGCGCCGCTCGTCGTTGAACTTTTCCTTGACGGCAAGGAGTTCGTCCTTGATTATCTGCAGAATGCGCTGTTCGTCGCTTAAAATTTCCTCGAAGGTCTTAATGGCGGCGCGGACGTTTTGATATTCGGCTTCCAGCTTTTCGCGTTCAAGCCCCGTGAGTTTCTGCAAGCGCAAATCCAAAATCGCTTGAGCCTGCGCGTCGCTGAACTCGAACATTTTAATCAGCATGGCCTTGGCGTCGTTGGCGGAGGAACTTTTCCGAACGATTGTAATCACGACGTCCAGATTTTTGACGGCAGTCGTCAAGCCCTCCAAAATGTGAGCGCGAGCCTTAGCCTTGGCCAGGTCGAAACGCGTGCGCCGAGTGATGACTTCCTCTTGGTGCTTTATGTAGTGATTGAGAATTTCCTTGAGCGATAAGACTTGCGGGCTGCCGTTGACGAGCGCGAGCATGATGACGCCGAAAGTATCTTGCAGTTGCGTATGCTTGAAGAGCTGATTCAAAACGATTTGCGGCGTGACGTCCTTGCGCAGGTCGATGGCGATTCTCAAGCCTTCGCGGTCGCTTTCGTCGCGCAAGTCGGTTATGCCTTCGATAGTCTTGTCGCGGACGAGGTCGGCAATTTTTTCGATAAGCCGCGCCTTGTTGACTTGATAGGGCAGTTCCGTCACGACGATTCGGGATTTGCCGTTCTGAAGCTTTTCAATCGTCGTGCGCGCGCGCATTTTGATTGAGCCGCGTCCTGTGCGGTAGGCGTCGCGAATGCCCTCCTTGCCGATAATCAAGCCGGCGGTCGGGAAGTCGGGACCCTTGACGATTTTCATCAAGTCTTTGGTCGTGGCGTCGGGGTCGTCAATCAGATAAAGCGTCGCGTCGATGACTTCGCCGATATTGTGCGGCGGAATGTTCGTCGCCATAGCAACCGCGATACCCGATGTGCCGTTGACGAGCAGTTGAGGGAACTTGGCGGGCAAGACGGACGGTTCTTTGAGCGATTCGTCGTAGTTGGGCACGAAGTCGACGGTTTCCTTGTCGATGTCTTGAAGCATGAGCTCTGAAATTTTTGACATGCGAACTTCGGTGTAGCGCATGGCAGCGGCGGGGTCGCCGTCCACCGAGCCGAAATTCCCGTGCCCGTCAGCCAGCTGGTAGCGCATGGAAAAATCTTGCGCCATACGAACAATCGCGTCGTAAACGGACGTGTCGCCGTGCGGATGATATTTACCCAAGACCTCACCGACGATGCGCGCCGATTTTTTGTAGGGCTTGCCGCTTGTCATGCCGGCCTCCTGCATGGCGTAGAGAATTCGCCGATGGACGGGCTTCAAGCCGTCGCGAACGTCGGGCAACGCGCGCGATACGATAACCGACATTGCGTAATCTATGTAAGAAAATTTCATCTCGTGTTCGAGATTGACGGGGACAATCTTCCCGTGACCGAAATTTAATTCTTCCACACTCTCACCTCTTCCAAAGTTTCAAAGCGCAAAAATTATAGCACCCGCGCCGCCAAAAGTCCAATTCGGCGATTCATTCATGCGATTTTTAGCGGGCAATGATAAACTTTTTGGCGGGTTGTTTGTAAATTAAAGAATATGTTGCAGAGGACGAGGGCGCCCATGGATGGGCGCCCGCCGCGACTTCGACGCGTGATGCGTCGACAGCGGCACGAGCGGCTTCGGGTAGCGCGGGCGTTTCGGCGGTGGTCGGTATCCGCCCCACGCGCAGTGGCGGCTTTCTTTGCTACTTTCTTTCGACGTCGAAAGAAAGTAGTCTACAAACTTAAAAGGCGGATGATTGAAATGGTTTTGATGACGGAAGTGCGCGGCGTCTTCGAGACGAACTGCTATTTTTACGTCGACGACGATACGCATCACGGTTTTTTGATTGACCCGGGCGCGCAGGCCGCCGAGCTGTTGAAAATCGCGGAGGAGCGCGGCTTCACGATTGAAAAGATTTTGCTGACTCACGGACACTTCGACCATATCGGCGCGGTTCCCGAATTGCAGGCGCGGCTGAACGTCGAAGTCTGTATGCAACGCAACGGGCGCATCTACGCGGAAAATCCCGTATGGAATTTGTCGGCTTACTTCGGCGATGACATAACGCTCGACGGCGTGACGTACCTTGACGACTTCAGCGATATAACTTTGCGCGCGAACGAAAATTTCGGCGTGAAGTTGATACCGTTGGCGGGACACACGACTGACGGCGCGATTTACTACAGCGCAAAGGATTCTGTCGCGTTCGTCGGCGATTCGATTTTCCTCGGCAGCTACGGGCGCGTCGATTTCCCTGGCGGCGATGAAAAAACTTTGTTCGACAACTTGAAGGCGAAAGTCTTGACGTTGCCTGACGATACGATTTTGTTATCGGGACACAGCGCGCCCACGACCGTCGCCAATGAAAAATCCCGTCCGTGGTTCAAATGATTTTCCCGCAACAAAAAAGCCCGCCAATCTGCGCGGGCTGAAATTTTTTAAGCGGCCTTTTTGCCGAAAATGAATTTGTCCAGCAAGTCGATGAGCTGACCGATTTCGGGCTTTGAGATTTGCGCGCTTGCGCCGAGTTCGTCGCCCTTGAATCGCATTTCCTCGTTTATCAGCGAAGAGAACAGCACGAACGGCACGTCTTGAAGTCTTTCGTTGTGGCGCACGAGTTTCAAAAGCCTGTGACCGTCCATCATGGGCATTTCGACGTCCGAAACGATAATGCCGACGTGTTCGGAAATATCGCCTTCCTTTGCGGCAAGCCCCTGCAGATATTCCCAAGCGTCCTTGCCGTTGCCGAAGTCGCGAACGAAACGATAACCCGAATCGTGAAGCGTCGTGACAAGCAAATCGCGCAACATGCCCGAATCCTCCGCCACGACGACGTGAACGTTTGAACGCTTTGCGCGAACGTCAGCGGCGGCGTCCTCAACGGTTGTGAGCTTTGCGTTAATTTCGGGATTGATTTCCGCGATAATCGTTTCGAAGTCCAGCAGCAAAACGATTCGGTCGGGCATTTTGATTATACCGACGACGCGGCTCTGGTCGCCGACTTCGGGCGCTGGCTCCATGTCCTTCCACGATATGCGGTGAATGCGCGAAACATTTTCCACCAAAAAGCCGATGTCGTAGTTGTTAATTTCCGTGACGATGATATTTTTTGCGTCGTCGCCGTTGGCAACGTTCAGACAGCGCGGAAGGTTGACCAGCGGAATTGCCTTGCCGCGCAGAGTAAACAGCCCGTCAATGTATGGATGTGCTTGCGGCATGGCCGTGACGGGCGTGCGCTGAATGACTTCGCGAACCTTGGCAACGTTTATACCGTAATTGACGGAGCCTATGCTGAATTCCACTATCTCAAATTCGTTTGTACCTGTTTCAAGCAAAATACCCTTCTTGTCGCCGGCTGTTTCGTCGCCCTTGCGAGCTTTATCTTGTGCCATTTAATCCGCCTCCGAAATACAATGCGCTCAATGCGCAATG
This sequence comes from uncultured Selenomonadales bacterium, assembly GCA_946407095.1. Classification (GTDB taxonomy): domain Bacteria; phylum Bacillota; class Negativicutes; order Selenomonadales; family Selenomonadaceae; genus Quinella. Next base: position 12,191 of record CAMJMR010000058.1, read on the forward strand.
AGAAATTTTCTGGAAACTTCGCCGAAAAGTTTTTTAATCCTTCAATGCGCGCCAAGAAATTTGAAAATCGCGCACAGGAGCTTTGCCAGGGTGTGTTGAAAAGTTGTGTTTGTCGGCTCCGATTCGGCATTTAGAATCTACTTTCTTTCAGTGGCGAAAGACCCGCAACGCGGGGGAACAGTGTGGACGCGGCACCCTCCCTTCAGCCGTCGACGACTTTCAGCGCGCTTACCGGATGCAACGTCACGTTGTCGGCCTCTGTCCTTTGCAACCAGCTTGTTACTTTACCAACTGCCACCAGACAAGATTAAGGAAAGGTTTGGATTGATATGAGAATCAACGAATACAACTGCTTGTACGAATTCATTTACGAGTACGACAGCGGGCGGCACCCTTCTACGGAAACGCAGCCGCGCAAGTACATGGGCATTGAATTTTTGTATCGCGGCGTTTATTATCGCATGTGCTACGAGCCGCCCGAAAACGAAGGCGAGCCCCGATTTTATTACGTCTACGTCATGCACTGCGAATCGCGAGGTTATCCCTCCGCCGACGACTTTGAAGTGATTGGTTGTTACGAAAAGCTTAACGACTTGCTGAATAATTGCTTGATTGACGGCGTTCCATTTAAGGACGTCATCATGGACGACAACACCGAAATTCTCGGTCAAGATTAGGGGTTGTTGGTAAATTAAAAGTGAATAACGACAGAAGCAAGTAAAACAAA
>CAMJMR010000059.1 GCA_946407095.1 uncultured Selenomonadales bacterium
GTTCCGATGTACCCGTAAAAACTTTTGAGCGCGGCGATTGGTTAAAGTTATGAGCGATTAAACGCGCTAACTGTTCCGCCGCTTTCAAAGCGGCCGGCGGGCTTCTACGAAGGCGTCGGGCTTGAAGTTGTTCCGATGTACCCGTAAAAACTTTTGAGCGCGGCGATTGGTTAAAGTTATGAGCAGCTGACCGCGTTATCTGTTCCGCCGCTTTCAAAGCGGCCGGCGGGCTTCTACGAAGGTGTCGGGCTTGAAGTTGTTCCGATATACCCGTAACCAAGGGGACGGTTGGCAAAGCAGCGAACGAGTTGCAAAGGATGAGAGCGCGCATGGACGCGCGCCTTGCGCGGACATGCGCGCGCACTCCGCGAATTGAAACCGAGATGCTGCTTTCTTTGCTACTTGCTTTCCTTGGTCAAAGAAAGTAGGTAGATAACGCCGAATCAGAGGAGCCGCCACTTTGCCGACAAACCCTAAACTTGACCCTTAAAGCATGAAAGGAGCTTAAATAATGTTCAGTGACAAACATAAGACAGCGGGCGTAGCTTATCCTCAAGGCTTCACGGCGGCGGGCGTCCGCGCAGGCATCAAGAAAAACGGCAACCTCGACGTTGCGCTTATCTACACCGAACGCACGGCAGCAGTAGCGGGCGTCTTCACGCAAAATTTGGTAGCGGCGGCTCCTGTCCACTTGAGCAAGATAGTCGTCGGCACGGGCACGGCTCACGCTATCGTTGCCAATGCCGGCTGCGCCAATGCTTGCACGGGCGAACAGGGCGTTCGCGACGCGGAAAAAATGGCGCAAGTTGCGGCTGATGCTCTCGGTTGCCGGCAAGATGACGTTATCGTTGCCTCGACGGGGCTTATCGGCTCTTACCTGCCCATGGACAAAATGGAGGCGGGCATTAAAGACGCCGCGCAGAAACTTTCCAAAGACGGCTCTGTCAACGCGGGCAATGCGATAATCACGACGGACACCTACTCAAAGGCGTGCGCGACCGAAATCGAAATCGGCGGCAAGGAAATTCGTTTCGGCGCGATAGCTAAGGGCTCAGGCATGATTTGCCCGTCTATGGCAACAATGCTTTGCTTCATCACGACGGACGCCGACATTGACCAAAACCTTTTGCAAGAGGCTCTTCGCGACGCCAATAAAGTTTCGTTTAACATGATAACCGTCGACGGAGACATGAGTACTAACGACTCGGTGGTTGTGTTGGCGAACGGCGCGGCAGGCAACAAAAAAATCGTCACCAAGGACACCGACTACGAAAAATTTTCCGACACGCTAAAGACCATATGCATCGAACTTGCCAAGCGAATCGCGGCTGACGGCGAGGGCGCAACCAAATTCCTTACAATCAACGTCACAGGCGCAAAATCTTTCGAGGACGCCAAGCAGGTCGGCATGGCTGTCGCTAATTCGCCATTGTGTAAGACGGCGTTTTTTGGAGAAAATTTCAACCCCGGACGCGTTATCTGCGCGGTCGGCTATTCTGGCGTGCAAATTTCCCCCTCCGAAGTCGTTATCAAATTCGGCGGTGTTCCCGTTTATGCCGATGGCGTTATGCCCGATGTTGACAAAGACGCAATGAAAAAAATTTTAGCGGAGCATGATATTGTCATTGACGTTGATATTAACGAAGGCAATGATGCGGCAACTATTTATACTTCAGATTTATCCTACCGCTACATTGCCGTGAATGCCGAATATGTCTCTTAATTACGAGAATTTCAAAATGAAGGCAATGGCTAAAAAGATAATCGGCATTTACAAAATCACGTGCAAAAAGAATGGCAAGATATACATCGGGCAGAGCACGGACATCAAGCAGCGATTTAATCAACACAGAACTCAAACCTCGAATAAAAATTTGAAAGCCGATATGAAACTTTACGGTATCGATGGGTTTGTATTTGAAACTCTCGAAGAATGTATTGTCGAAGAACTCACGGCGCGGGAAAATTATTACTTGGACACGTTGAAGCCCGAATACAACATTTTGCTTGAGGGTCAAACTGTTTTCGTAAGCGACGAGACCCGCGCAAGGCAACGTAAAGCCAAACTTGGCAAAAAACTTACCCCCGAACACTGCAAAAAAATCGCCATAAGCAACACTGGCAAGAAGATAAGTGAGGAAGCTTGCAGGAAACATTTTAAAGCCGTTCGTTGTATTGAGACGGGACAAATTTTCGACAGCATTCAACAAGCCGCCGATTTTGTCGGCATAAATTACAACAGCATTTCTGCCGCAGCACACGGACGAAATCAATCTTCGGCAGGTTTTCATTGGGAATTCGTCGACAAAGAGAAAGAATCTTCACGTCCGAAACGTCCCGTTAAAGAAGTCAGCGACGATACTCGAAAAAAGCATTGTAAAGCCGTTCGGTGCGTCGAAACGGGACAGATTTTTGAAAGCATAGGAGCGGCGGCGAAATTTGCGGGCGTAAAACAACCGAATATTTCTTCCGTCTTGTATGGTAAGCAAACGACGGCGGGCGGCTATCATTGGGAATTTGTCGACTCCGAATCAAAATGCGCCGACGAAACCAGCAAAAACTTAAGTCTCGGACGAATTGGCTCTAAACACAGCGATGAAACTATTGCTAAGCTCAGCACGCCTGTCCGTTGTGTCGAAACCGGCGAAATCTTTTCCAGCATAAAAATCGCGGCGGCAAGTAGCGGTGCCAAAGCAACAAATATTTCAAAAGTTTTATTGGGGCAACGATTGACGGCGGCCGGTTTTCATTGGGAATACGTCAACGGTCAACCGCCTCAACAAAATGTCAGAAAATCCCACAGAGAAGGCAAAGCCGTTTGTTGCATCGAAACGCAAGAAGTTTTCAGAACTATAAGTGAGGCGGCCGCTCATTTCGGCATTGTTCATAGCTCAATCGGCCATGTTTTGGCAGGGCGGGCGAACACGGCGGGCGGTTATCATTGGGAGTTTTACACGGCTTAAAAGAGGAACGATATGACGAAACCTGAACTGCTTGCACCGGCGGGGAATTTTGAGAAATTGCAGGCCGCGCTGATTTACGGGGCGGATGCGGTTTATTTCGGCGGGAAAAATTTCAGCCTGCGCGCATACGGCGACAACTTCACGCGCGAAGAAATTTTGCAAGCCGTCGACTATACTCACGCGTTCGGCAAGAAAATCTACGCGGCAGTAAACGTTTTCGCGCACAATGCCGACATTGACACGCTCGCCGACTACTTGACGTTTCTGGACGGCGCGGGCGTCGACGCGGTTTTGGTTTCCGATTTGGGCGTCCTTGCTCTCGTCAAAGAGCTGACCAACTTGAAAATCCACATAAGCACGCAAGCGAACGTCACGAATTGGCGGGCGGCGAAACTTTTCAGCGACTTGGGCGCAAGTCGAATCGTCCTTGCCCGCGAACTAACCTGCGCGGAAATCGCCGACATCAAGCGGCTCTGCGCGGCTGAGCTTGAAATTTTCATTCACGGCGCAATGTGCATATCGTATTCGGGGCGGTGTTGGCTGTCGAAGTTCTTGACGGGACGCGACGCCAATCAAGGGGCATGTACTCATTCCTGCCGCTGGAAATATCATCTGGTCGAAGAGACGCGCCCAAGCGAATTTTTTCCCGTCGGCGAAGACGAACGCGGCTCCTATGTCATGAACTCCAAGGATTTGTGCTTGTTGCCGTATCTGGACAAGATCATTCAAAGCGGCGTCACATCGCTCAAAATCGAAGGGCGCATGAAAAGCGTCAACTACGTGGCGGGCGTCGTCAAGGTTTATCGGGCGGCGATTGACGCTTGCTTCGACGGCGACTTTGCCGTTCGCGACGAATGGCTTGCCGAGCTGGACAAGGTAGCGCATCGCCCTTACACGACGGGCTTTTTCCTGAGCGACGGCAAACCGACAGAGATTCACACTGCCGCCAAGCCGAGCCGTTCGTCAGATTTTTTGGGCATTGTCCGAGCCTTTGACGGCGCAACCATGACGGCGACGATTGAACAGCGCGGCAAGTTTGAAATAGGCGAGCGCGTGGATTTCCTTCAGCCCAAGGGACGAACATTTTCGCAAACGATAGCCTCCATGCGCGACGCAGACGGCTTAAAAATTTCCGCCGCGCCACACGCTCAACAAGTCGTGACAATTCCCGTTGACGAGCCCGTTGAAGTTTGGTCGTTAATGAGAGATGTTTGATTCATGAAAAAATTTTCGATGTTCGTTTCGCGGAATATGGCACCCCTCGTCTTAATCGTCACCGCCGTTGCATTGATTTTGCCCGCGTCGTTCAAATGGGCGACACCGCACGTCTCGATTCTCTTGGGCGTGGTGATGTTCGGCATGGGAATGACGCTCAAGCCCGAAGACTTCCGCGAAATTTTCCGCCGACCGCGCGACGTTTTAATCGGACTTTTGGCGCAGTTTACAATAATGCCGTTGCTCGCATTCGGGCTGGTGAAGGTTTTCGATTTGCCGGCAGAAATCGCGGCGGGCGTGATTCTCGTCGGCACATGCCCCGGCGGCACAGCGTCGAACGTCATGACTTATCTGGCGAAGGGCGATTTGGCGTTGTCGGTTTCGATGTCGATGGCCTCAACGATTTTTGCGCCGATTGTCACGCCGCTTTTGACGTGGCTTTTGGCGGGTGCGTGGATTAACGTTTCGTTCGTCGGCATGATGATTTCGATTGTTCAAGTGGTCGTCGCGCCGATTGTCCTGGGTTTGCTCGTCAAGCAACTGTTCGCCGATTTCGTCAAGCGCGTGACGGAAATTTTGCCGCTCGTGTCAATCATCGCCATTCTGCTTATTCTCGGCGGCGTCGTCAGCGTGAACTCGGAAAAAATTTTGCAGACGGGTTTAATCGTGATGATTGTCGTCGTATTGCACAACCTTTGCGGTTACGGGCTCGGCTACTGTGCGGCAAAAGTTTTCGGCATGAACACCGCCAAGAAGAAAGCAATTTCAATCGAAGTCGGCATGCAAAATTCCGGATTGGCGGCGTCGCTGGCATTGACGCATTTCAGCGCAGCGGCGGCCATTCCCGCCGCAATATTCAGCGTCTGGCACAATATTTCCGGCTCAATCGCGGCAAATTACATGTCGCGTCAACCTAACCGATAATTGACGAGGAGTTGAAAGTTATGGGTTTCTGGAATAAAATTTTCGGCGGCGGCGAGGACGCTGAACTTGTCGAGACCGTCAACCTTACGAACGGCGTGCGCAAGGCAGGTCGTGCCGAAGGGCGCGTTCAAGGCGTCGGCTTCCGATTTTTCGTGCAAAGCAACGCCAAAGCCATGGGCGTGACGGGTTGGGTCAAAAACATGAGCGACGGCTCCGTCACCATGGAACTGCAGGGCGAGGCTGAAGTCGTCGAGCGGCTTATCGCCAAAATCAAACGCGGCAACGATTGGATTCAAGTCACGAACTTTACGGAAGATAATTTGCCCGTCGTCGAGGGGGAGAACACATTTGCCATCAGATACTGACATCCTGCGCAAGGCGGGGCGAGCCGTCGGACAAGTCCAAGGCGTCAACTTCCGCGTGTTCGTTAGGAATTCGGCGCGCGAATTGGGCGTTACAGGCTGGGTCAAAAACATGAGCGACGGCTCCGTCACCATGGAACTGCAGGGTTCCGCGCAGATTTTAGGACAACTCATTGACAAAATAAAAAAAGGCAGGGGGCGAATCAAAGTCAACGCGCTTGAACTTGCCGACTTGCCCGTCGTGGAAGGAGAGGACAGATTTGCAATCAGACACTGACGGCTTGAACGTCAAGCGAATTCTGGTCTTGAACGGACCGAATTTGAACTTGCTGGGCACACGCGAGCCGGAAATTTACGGGCGGACGACGCTGGGCGACATAAACGAACTGCTTAGGATGCGGGCGGAGGAGGCGGGCGTCGATACGATTGACTTTCTGCAGTCGAATTACGAAGGCGAATTGGTCGAGGCGATTCAGAAGGCGCGCGGGCGTTACGACTTCATTCTGCTCAACGCGGGCGCGCTGACCCATTACAGCATTGCCTTGCGCGACGCCATCGCCGCCGTGCCCGTCCCCGTGATTGAAATTCATTTGTCGAACGTTCACCGCCGCGAGGAGTTCCGCCGCACGTCGGTTATCGCGCCCGTCGTCATGGGGCAAATTTGCGGCTTCGGCGTCGACAGCTACATTGCCGCCCTTGACATTGCCATTCGCAAAATTCAAAAGGATACCAAATGATGAACTTTGACTTCAGCGACAGATTGGCGCGCCTCTACGATAAGCTTGCCGCCGAGGAAGTCGACGCGCTATTGATAACCAAGCTTGCCAACGTCACGTATTTCAGCGGCTTTCGCGGCGACAGCACCGCCCTGCTTATCGGCAAAGACATCCGCAAGCTGATAACCGACGGACGCTACGTCGAGCAGGCCGTTCGCGAGGCGAAAAACTTCACGCTTGTCGAGCAGACCGAGGGGCTTTACAAAAAAATCGTCGACGAGCTGAAAATTTCGCACTGCAGGAAAATCGGCGTCGAGGGCAATGTCATGACGGTCGCTGAACGCGATTATCTTGCCAAGGAACTTGACGGCTTCGAGTTCAAATCGGTTGCGCTTGACACGTTGCGGCAGGTCAAGGACGCGGCGGAGATTGAATGCATTCGGCGGGCTTGCCGAATTGCCGACGACGCCTTCGCGAAGATTTTGCCCGTCATAAAGCCCGGCGTTCGCGAGGTCGACATTGCGGCGGAATTGGAATACTTCATGCGGCGATTGGGTTCCGAGCGCGCGGCGTTCACGACGATTGTTGCTTCGGGTTGGCGAGGCAGTCTTCCGCACGGCACCGCCTCCGATAAAAAAATCTGCGCGGGCGAGCTGGTGACGTTCGATTTCGGCGCGATGTTCAAAGGCTACTGTTCCGACATCACGCGCACGGTTTGCGTAGGCAAAGCTTCCGCCGAACAGCGCAAAATCTACGATGCCGTCAAAGCCGCGCAGGCTTACGGCTTGGAAGTCATCACGGCGGGCAAAAGCGGCAAAGACATCGACGCGGCTGTTCGCGACAGGTTGACGGCTTCGGGCTACGGCGATTATTTCGTTCACGGTTTGGGTCACGGCGTAGGCTTGGAGATTCACGAGGAGCCGCGCCTAAGCAAGCTGAGCAAAAGCGAAAACCTTCTGCCGAACATGATTGTCACCGACGAGCCCGGCGTCTACATTGAAAATTTCGGCGGCGTCCGAATCGAAGACACGGTTTTGGTAACGAGCGGCGCGGCGCAACCTTTGACGCGTTCGCCAAAAATTTTGATTGAACTTTAGGAGGACGATACCAATGATTTCAAGTACCGATTTCAGGACAGGCTTGACGATTGAGATTGACGGCGCGGCTTGGCAGGTCGTCGAGTTCCAACACGTCAAACCCGGCAAAGGCGCGGCGTTCGTCCGCACGAAGATTAAAAACGTCGAGACGGGCGCGGTCGTCGAGCGCACCTTCAACCCCAACGAGAAGATGCCGCCCGCCCGCCTTGATACCAGCAAAATGCAATTCCTCTACGAATCCGACGGGCAATACACCTTCATGGACGTGGAGACTTACGAGCAGATTGAGCTGACGAAGGAACAGCTTGGCAACGCGCTCAACTTCCTCATGGAAAACATGGAAGTCAACCTGCAGACGTTCAAGGGGCGCATTATCGGCGTCAACCTGCCCAACAGCGTCGAGCTGAAGGTCACCGAATGCGAGCCCGCCGTCAAAGGCAACACCGCTACCGGCGCGACGAAAAACGCCACGCTTGAGACTGGCTACGTCGTTCGCGTACCGCTCTTCATCAACGAAGGCGACGTCTTGAGAATCGACACCCGCACAGGCAATTACATCGAACGCGCATAAAATCTTTTACGGTAAAAAATTTCCCGCCGCTCAATGCGAGTGACGGGATTTTTTTGGTGAAAAAATTTTTAACTATGTCCTTTTCCTCTGCACCCCGGACAAACGTAGACAGTCGACTGCACCTTGGTGTACGGCGGAACACGTATGTTTCTGCCGGTTTTTCGGTCGTATCTGTAATTGAAAGCGGGAACCGTTTGCTGGTGTATAATTTTGCCTGAGCCGTGACATGTCGTGCATATTGATTTGGCAAAAGTCGGAAAAATAACAGAGAACACGGCGAACGCAACTAAAACGGCAATGATTTTTTTCATGCAAATCGCCTCCTTTAATGAAAAGCGTCGCCCGCCCCCTCCGAGGTGCCGAGAGCAGGCGGCGCAAATTTTTCATTTAATGGTATTGACGGGAACTTTGCCAGAGCCGTTGCATTTTTGGCATTTGCCTGTACCATCGCATACATCACAGTCTGGCGGTGGTTCACTATCTCTTCCATTATCTAAAACCATATATCCACCTAAATTGCCTGTTCCGTCACAATTTGTACATTGTCCTGAACCGCCACATTCTTTGCAGTCTATAAAAAATATAAATATGGCTGAACTCAAATTCGGCATGGCAACGTGGAACGCGAAGAGTACAAGCAGTATCGCCAAAATTTTTTTCATACAAATTCCTCCTTTTAATAAAGGCGTGCCGCCCGCTCCTTCCGAGGTGCCGAGAGCAGGCGGCGCAAAAAATTTTATTCGGAACCGAGCTTATTCTTCTGAGAATTTCCTTGTGATGTTATCGTTTTCATCAATGGTGATTAAAATGTGCGACGAATTTACAGCCCTGCCGTTTGGCGCAAAGAAACGGAACATATAAACGTAAGTACCTTCTTCAAACGGAGTAAATTTTATTTCTGAATCCGCTTTGTAGTTGAATGGCTCACCAACGGTCGATTTAGAACCATTTGAATCAAGCGTTGTAAATATCGGAGCTATAATGTCGCCCGGCTCAAGTGCAAATCTCATTTGGCGAACCATGCCATTTTCAACGTCTGAACCTACACCGGATATTACCCATTTTTTCGTTGCCCACTCGTAAGCGACCAGCAGGTTACAAACCTCTTGAAATCTCTTGATTCTTTTTTCGCCATTTTCATCCGTATATTCTCTTTTGCCGCTCCAATAAATCGGAACTTCATAATAATCACGGAAGGCTTCCTCATCAGTCTCAACATTATCGGGGGGCAAAATTTTTTCCGTTATCAGATTCATAGATATCTTATGTCCGTCTATTGTCGGCTGACCACCCCAAGAAAAGTTTTCCGTAAATGTTCCGGAATTCCAATCCCGTTTTAAGTGTGTATCGGAGCGTAAGACAACAAAGCCGGTATTTTCCAAACCGACAGACTCATCGCCCTCTTCGACAAAGGGCATTATCACGCATTCGATGGAAGAAACGTTTTCAAGTTGCTCAGGAGTGAGTTGTATAACGCCGTTTCCGTCCGAATTTTCTTTAATGGGCAGTCCGGCTAAATTCGATACGTCCAGCTTAAGCAGATTTTTGTATAGGCTTTTTTGAGAGCTTGGCGTGGATTTTTGAGTTAAGAAATTATCAAACTCGTTCTGAACATAAGGATAATAAGTTGAAATCCCTTTGGCGCGGAGATAAGAGCCTTTACGATTGTAAACAACTGCCTCGTCAATCGCGGCAATTAATTCAGCAGAAGTTTCAGGCAAAATGGTTGAGGTATTTTCGGCGAGAACATTTAAATCAGTGTACCAATCTGAATATCTTTCCGAGATTCCACCGGAAGCGGCACGAGCAAATTTACCGCTAAAACCTTTTTCATTAATGGAAAGATTTTTTGCTTCTGAGAAATATTTTTCGTAAGCCTCACGAAGTTTGGGCATTTTTGAAAGGTCGATAACTGAATACGCGCTGATTTTTGAGCCAAAGCCACCGGTTTTCTCATCAGTTGCCTCGTAATATGCCATATTGCCGTCACAGATAGTTTGTCCAATAGATGCGCCGTTCATGCCGGGATTTTTTGCCAATTCTTCAATCCAATAGGTATAGTACCAGCCGGCACCGGGCGTGGAAGGTTCCGATCCGACCATATATCGCGAATAATCGGCAACGCTGTTTGCCAATTCGTAAGAGCCGGTTAAGCAGGCATCGAATCCGATAAGCTCAAAAGGTTTTTTGCCCGAATGACCGTAAACGCTTGCAAAAACTTTGTTGAGGTCGTCGTAAGTTAAATGATTAAACTTTTCGGGCTTAGGAGTATTATCGAAGGCTTGATCGTAGCAAATGCCATTAACGCCGCCATGATCCCAAAAAACCATAATCCTGTGGTCGGCTTTAAAATTTTCCTCACCGAATTTGAGGAATTTCTTCAACGTGTCGGGTTTGCCCATGTCTGCTCGCCAACTGGAAATTTTGTTTAATCCGCGCGAATCACACAGATAAATGCCCGAACCTTTCCTTTCGATCCACTGGTGTTTCCAATTGATAGCACCATTTGCGTAAATCAAAAGTTTAACATTCGACGGCAGGTCAACTTGTTGCATTTCGATAATGTCACGACTTGCATTGGCATTTTCTTCGAGATCCGTGCCGCAGATGTACATGTAGATAAGCCACGTGTCGTCTTTGGTGTGGCGCGGGGCGTCGGCGGCGTCGACCTTCACCGCCAAGCAGAGCACTGCCGCCAAAATCGTCAAGGCGGCAATCGTTCGTTTGAACATTTTCCTCATCTCCTTATCAACGGAAAATTTTTGAGTAAACCCATGTTCATTATGATAGTTTTTTTTTTTTTTTGTCAATGGTATCAAAACGTGATTTTACAATGAAACGGGTAGCGGGCAGATTTTTTCCGCGCGCTGTGATAAAATTTGCCGCACAAAAATTTTTCGGAGGATTAATCATGACGAAACGAATTTGGTCACTGGACGTCCTGCGCGGCGTGGCGATAGCGATAATGCTCTTTCTGGACGCGCCGCCCGCTGACATTTACCCGATACTGGAACACGCGCCGTGGTCAGGGCTGACGGTGCCCGATGTCGCGCTGCCGATGTTCGCCTTCGCTATGGGCGCGGGCGCGGCAATATCAATGGCGAGGCGCGAACCCACGACAAAGCGAATCCTCAAGCGCGCGGCGTTCATGTTCGCTATAGGCTTGCTAATCGGCGTCCTGCCGAAAATTCTCACGTTTCTGTTCCATGACGGCTACGGCTCTGTCGCGTGGCTTTCAGGCGGCTACGTCCCCGAAAATTTCTTTGACGCCGCAATTGTTCACGGACGGCTGTTCGGTGTGCTTCAGCGGCTCGCCGTTATCTACGCGCTCGGCATTCTTATCGCGCGGGCTATCCGAAACGAAGTCGGCATTCTTATCGCGGCGGTTGCCTTGCTTATCGTGTCGTCGGCGGGCTATCACATCTACGCGCCCGATAATCCCTTCGACGAGGCGCACAACATCAGCCGTGCCGTCGATTTCATTTTCCCCAGCGCAAATCACATCTACACGCCCACGCATGACCCCGAAGGACTTTACGGCTGCTTGGCCGCGACTGCCTCCGTGCTGTTCGGTTTCTTGGCGGGAAGGGTTTTAATCGACAACGCCGCCAATCGCGAAAAAATTTTCACCTTCTGCGCGGCAGGCGTCGTTTTGCTTATCGCGGGCGGCTTATGGAGCTTGTTTGACATCGTATCGAAGAAACTTTGGACGACGCCTTTCGCGCTGATTAATGCGGGCGGCGACTTCCTTTTGCTCGCGCTGTTCACGAAACTCTTTGACGACTCGGCAACCGCGAAAAAATTTTTGCAACCGCTCGCGGCACTCGGCACCAATCCGCTGTTTTTCTTCGTCGCCAATCAAGTCGTCGTGATTTTCCTGTTCATGTTGCCTGCGGACGGCGAAATTTATTTTTGGCTCTATCAGCACACGACGCAAGGCTTTATCTCGCCCGAATTCGGAGCAACGATTTTCTGCGCGACGTGGTGTCTGGCTTGGCTGCCGATTGCCGAAATGTTTTATAGAATGCGAATCATCATCAAGCTTTGAGGAGGGCTTGTCTTGAAGAAAAAATTCGGCATGGTCATCGGCAACCCGCCCTATCAAGAGGAAACGGAAAACACTTCCGACAAACCCGTCTACAACACGCTGATGGAGACGGCGCACAAGGTCGCCGACCAAACAGTCTTAATCACGCCGGCGCGGTTTCTGTTCAATGCGGGCAAGACGCCTAAGGAATTTAATCAGCGAATGTTAAACGACCCGCACTTCAAGGTTTTGGACTACGCACCCGACGCAAGAAAATATTTCAGCGGCGTAGACATCGAAGGCGGCGTCGCCATTACCCAATACGACAATACCAAAACTTTCGAGCCGATTGGCACGTTCATTCCCTTCGACGAGCTGAAAGCCATTCACCAAAAAGTTGTCGTCGACAATCCCGCCTTCCGTCCGCTTAGCGAAATTATTTACTCGCCGATTATTTAGAACAGGTGTTCATAAATAGTAAAAAGTGATATAGTAAGTGTATTATGAGAAAAAAATACGAAACAGACTTAAC
>CAMJMR010000060.1 GCA_946407095.1 uncultured Selenomonadales bacterium
TGCCATTTTGTTTCACCCGAAATATATTTTATCACTTTTTGTCCACAGTTCCTAAGAATCATTTTGTTAAACTACTTTCTTTCGACGGTGAAAGACCCGCTTTGAAAGCGGGGGAACAGCTGCGGCATCCTCCCTTAAGCCGTAGACGAGTTTCAACGCGCTATCCGGATGCAACGTTCACGTTGCTTTTTGTTGCCGGCGACCGCCATCCCTGGCGGCCTCACACTGCGCGGCGGTCAATTTGTAAAGGCGTGACGGTTGTGCTAAACTTGACGCAAAAATTTTTCGGGAGGCTTTCGATATGAACAACTGCAAGGCGATTCAAATCAGCGACAACATTTTTTGGACGGGCGCGGTCGATTGGTCGATGCGCAACTTCCACGGCTACGACACTGCACGCGGCACCAGCTACAACGCCTACCTGATTCTTGACGACAAAATCACGCTTATCGACACTGCGAAGATAACTTTTGCCGACGAACTGCTTGCGAGGATTTCTTCCGTCGTCGAACCCGCGCAGATTGACGTTATCGTTTCCAGCCACGTCGAGCCCGACCACAGCGGCGCGCTCCGCGAAGTGGCTGCCCTTGCCCCGGACGCCGAGATTATCACGACGAATCCCAACGGTCTCAAAGGTTTGACGGCACGCTACGGCAAGCTGAATTATCGTCCCGTCAAGGCGGGCGACGCCATTTCAATCGGCAAGCGCACGCTGAAGTTTGTCCCGACGCCCATGCTTCATTGGCCCGATTCGATGGTGACCTATTGCCCCGAAGAAAAAATTCTGTTCAGCAATGACGCGTTCGGCGAACACCTGGCGACTTCCATGCGCTTCGACGACGAAAACGATTTGAACGTCATCCTGCACGAGGCGAAGAAATATTACGCGAACATCCTCATGCCCTTCGGCAAGCAGGCACAGACCGCGCTGAATGCTCTGAACGGTTTGGAAATGCGCATGATTGCGACGGGTCACGGCGTCATTTGGCGCAAGCACATTGCAAAAATCTTGAGCCTCTATAAGCGGTGGAGCGCGGGCGAAGTCGAAGAGCGGGCGGTCGTCGTCTTCGACAGCATGTGGCATTCGACGGAGATTTTGGCGCAGACGATAACCGAGGCGTTCGCCAAGCGTGGCATCCCCGCCGCCTACTACGACATCAAGGCAAATCTCCTGAGCGACATTGTCACGGACGTTTTCACGAGCAAATATCTGGCGGTCGGCTCACCGACGATTAACAACCAGATGATGCCGACGATTGCCGCCTTCCTGTGCTATCTTAAGGGCTTGCGTCCCGTCAATCACAAGGCGTTCGCGTTCGGCAGCTACGGCTGGGGCGGGCAAAGTATCGGCTACGTTGAAGACGAACTCAAGGCGGCGGGTTGCGAAATTCTCTTGGACAAAATCCGCGTCGCCAACGTCCCGACCGCCGCGCAGCTCGACGACATCACGAATAAAATCCTCGCGCTTGACTTGTAAGGCGGGATTGGCATGGAATATCTCGGCTGCCGTGCGAAAATCGAATTTGACGGCGAAAATTTTTTTTGCGTGATTGAAAACATTTCCGACCTCGTGACTTTTGAAAGCGACGGTGCTGAAGATTTGGAATGCGAATTTCATGCCGCCGTTGAAGATTATATTGCGTTCCGTAAATTGACGGGCAAAGATTCGGAAACGTTCGCGGCCGCCGTTTGAATTTAAATTTTCCACCTTTGTAAGGAGACGCTATGGCTAAACAACTAAACGCCGAACAAAAGACAATCGCGCAAATTCTCAACGACCCCAACAGAGCAAAGTTTTTAATCCCCGATTATCAGCGTCCGTATTCTTGGGAGCGCGAACAGTGCGAAACTCTTTGGGAAGATATTTTGGCGTTCGCTTATCCCATAGACCACGTCTTTAATGCGAACAACGACAGATATTTTCTCGGCACCATTCTGACGTTTCAAAATGATTATTACGAAAGTGAAGTTATTGACGGGCAACAGCGGCTGATAACTTTCCTGCTCATGCTTCGCGCCTTTTACGAGGCGTTTGAAAAAATCGATTGCGCCAACAAGGAAAATATTTTGAACGGCATAGGAAAATGCATTTGGAACGGCGACGAATTCGGCAATGTCGACAAGGCGAGCCTCAAGTTGAAATCCGAAGTTGCCTCCGACGAAGACGTTGCCGAGTTCAAAAAAATTCTGGAGACCGGCGCGACTACAGAAAAAAATCCAAGTAACTACTCTGTCAATTATCGTCTGTTCACAAGTTGGATTGCAGCTTTCAAAGACGAAAATCCCGACTCTTTTTCTTTCCTGCCCATGAGGATTCTGAACAACTGTATTCTGTTGCCGATTGAAGCGGACAATCAAAACACCGCGCTTAGGATTTTCACGACGCTTAACGATCGGGGTATGCCGCTTTCCGACGCCGACATCTTCAAGGCGCAATTCTACAAATTTTTTTCGCAGTACGGCAAACAGTCTAAAGAATCATTCATTAAGCGTTGGAAGGCGTTGGCTGAGCTGTGCGACAAAAATTTTTCCCCGCGCAAAGGCACGCCCGTCGACGATTTGTTTATGCGCTATTCTTACTACGCCAAAACGAAAAAGGCTGTCGAACAAAATTCTCGCATAAACGAAACCTTTTCCAACACGAGAGATTTTTACGCCGAAGACAATTACGAACTTTTGCGCGACAAAGAAACCTTCGCCGATTTGGAGATGCTGGCAAAGTTTTGGGACGACGTAACGAATCGCAACAACCGCTTTTCGTCGAAAATCCTCAAGAAACTTTACGTGCTTAGTTATTCGCCTTACGGCGTATGGAGCTACGTGGTTTCGCTTTACTTCATGAGTTGGCGTGAACTGGACGAGGAAGATTTTGGTCGGTTTTTGGACAAAATTACGGCGTTAATTCTGATTAACGGGATTTTGGATTTTGGCAAGCAAACTATTCGCCGCCCGTTCGTCTTGGAATTCAAAAATATTTACAATGGCGAGCCGATTAAATTTGAACAGTATCGACAAAAGGAAAGCCTGGTTCGCAGTCGGCTTGGCGAAATGAATTTCAGCAACAGCAAGCCCATTACGCGGACAATGTTGGCTTGGTGGACTTTCCGCGACTCTGCGCAGGAATTGCCGCCTTTGGGTACAAAACTGCATATCGAACACATCTATGCCCGAAATCGTCATGAAAATTTCGTGTCCTTATCAAATCCCAACTCGCTGGAAACTTTGGGCAACAAGGCACTGCTTGAAGAGCGCATAAATATTGGTGCCGCCGATTATCGCTTTGCCGACAAGAAAAAATATTATCTGGGCTGGCAACCGCCGGGCAAGGGCAAAAAATATCAAGACGGCACGTTCAATCAGGAGCTGCGCCACCTCGCCGAAACGCACAACGACTTCACCGAAGGCGACATCCTCGCTCGCAACGAAAAAATTTTCGACGCCTTCATTGCCTATCTGCGCGAACAAAATCTGCTGCTTTAGTAGCCCGCGCAATCAACGGGGCATTAAACTCTTCAGCACGTTCACAAGACGGCTGAGGTCGCTTTGAAAGCGGCGGAACAGTTAGCGCGTTGAAACCGACCATAACATCAGCCACTCGCCGCGCCTTAATTCTTCAACGCGGTGTCAAACTCTTCAGCACGTTCACAAGACGGTTGAGGAGATTTTTTTCGGTCTTGAAGGTTAGGAACAGCCTCTGCGCGCTCTCGACGAATTTCAAATCGCGGCGGAAGATTTTCGACAAGTCAAGCACGCCCTGCGCGGCAATCAGGCTCAAATCGCCGAAAACTATTTCGACGCGCAGATTTTTTTCGGTAATGGAACGGACGCCCAAAATCTTCGCGGCAAGTCTGATTTTCGCCACAAGCAAAAGATTTTCGACAGGCTCGGTCACTTTGCCGAAACGGTCGGTCAATTCCTCGCGCAGGTCACGAACTTCCTTGTCCTCGCGAATGACCGCAAGCCGCCGATAAATTTCAATCTTGTCGCCCGCGTTGGAAATGTATTCGCGATTTATGAACGCCTCGACGGGCAAGCTGATAATCGGGTCGGGCTCCTCGACGTTCTCAACCTCCTTGTGCTGAAGTTTGCTTACCGCCTCCTCCAAAAGCCGACAATACATCTCGAAGCCCACGCCCGCGATATGCCCGTGCTGTTGCGCGCCCAATAAATTTCCCGCGCCGCGAATCTCCAAGTCACGCATCGCAATCTTGAAGCCCGCGCCCAGTTGCGCAAACTCGCGCATCGCTTGAAGTCGCTTTTCAGCCGTCTCGCCCCAAATTTTATCGGGGCGGTGAACGAAATACGCGAAAGCCATCCGACTCGAACGCCCGACGCGTCCGCGCATTTGATACAGCTGCGCCAACCCGAAATTGTCCGCGTCGTATACGATTATCGTGTTGGCGTTGGCAACGTCAAGCCCGCTCTCGATTATCGTCGTCGTCAGCAAAACATTGAACGCGCCCTCGTAAAAGTCCATCATGATTCGTTCAAGGTGATTTTCCGCCATTTGCCCGTGCGCCGTCTGAATTTTCGCTTCGGGCACCAGCTCCGTCAAACGGTCGCGCATTCGCTCAATCGAATCAATCTTGTTGTACACGAAGTAAACTTGCCCGCCTCGTCGAATCTCGCGCCGTATCGCCTCGCTGATTATGTCGTCGTCGTCCTCGATAACGTATGACTGCACCGGAAAACGTTCGGCGGGCGCGGTCTCAATCAAACTCATGTCACGCGCGCCGACAAGGCTCATGTGCAACGTGCGCGGTATCGGTGTCGCGCTCAACGTCAGCACGTCGACGCCAATGCTCATTGCGCGAATCCGTTCCTTTTGCTTGACGCCGAAACGCTGTTCCTCGTCGATTATCAGCAAGCCCAAGTCTTTGAACTGAATGCGCTCGGACAAAATGGCGTGCGTGCCGATTAGGACGTCGACTTGACCTGCGCGGACTTTCTGGAGCGTCGTGCGTTGTTCCTTAGGCGTGCGGAAGCGGCAAATCACGTCGACGGTCGGCAGGAAGCCCGCGAATCGCTCGGAGAACGTCTGATAATGCTGTTGGGCAAGAACGGTCGTCGGGACAAGGACAGCGCATTGCTTGCCGTTCATTGCCGCCTTGTACGCCGCCCGAATCGCGATTTCCGTCTTGCCGAAGCCGACATCGCCGCAAATCAATCTGTCCATAGGTCGCGGGCTTTCCATATCGCGCTTAATCTCGGCAACGGCGCGGACTTGGTCGGGCGTCTCTTCGTAGGGAAAAGCGTCCTCGAATTCGCGCTGGGTGGCGTCGTCGGCGTCGAAGGCGAACCCCGGGGCTTGTTGGCGGCGCGCGTAGAGTTCCAAAAGTTTTTCGGCAATATCCTTGACGGCGGAGGCGGCTCGCGATTTTGCCTTAGCCCACTCGCCCGAACCCAAGCGCGAAAGTTTCGGAACACTGCCGTCGCCCGAAATGTATTTTTGCAGATAGCGCGCCTGGTCGACGGGAATGTAAAGCTTGTCGGTGCCGCCGTATTGGATGTGCAGGAAGTCGCTGCGGACGCCGTTCAGTTCAAGGGTCTCGACGCCCAGATATTTGCCGATGCCGTTTTCGACGTGGACGACGTAATCGCCGGGGTGAATGTCGCTGAACGTTTGGATTCGCTCGCCCGCCTCGACGGGCTTAAGCCGTTGTCGCCTCACTTGCCCGCCGAAAATATTTTTTTCCGTGAAGACAGTCAGCTTGGCATTAGGCAGCGTGAAGCCGTCGCTAAGCGTGCCCAATTCAAGAGCCACGCCCGTCAAGCCGCGCTCGTAAAGCAACTTCATGACGCCGTTGAGTTTTGCTTGACCCGCGAACAGAATGAAAATTTTCTGCTTGAGTTCGATAAGGCGGGCAATTTCGTCCAGAAAAAATTTCGTCTGCCCTTGGAAGCTCGTGACGTTGGCGGCGGTTATGCCGACGGATTCGGCGGGCTCAAGGGCGCGAATATTTTTCAGCATCAGCTCGAAGTGAATCAGCGTGCCCGCGCGGGAGGCTTGAACGATTTGCGCGAAGGTGAAGATTTTTTTCTTGAGGTCAGGATTTTCTTGCGTCAAGGCTTGAACGGCCTCGAAAATGCGTGCGGGCTCGTCGAAAACGATTGTGCCGCCGTCGCCCGCGCAGGTCGTGAAGGGCTCGCTTGTCCCGCCGAATCGCTTAATGGGCAAGATTGTGACGGCGGAAATTTTTTTCTTAGAGCGGAGGGTCTCGAAGTCGACGGCGCGAATCGATTCAACCTCGTCGCCGAAAAATTCTGCGCGGTAGGGTTGCGGCTCGTTAATCGGGAAGAAATCGACTATGCCGCCGTGAACGCTGAACTTTCCAATGGCGTCAATCTCATCCGCTCGCTCGTAGCCGAATTCGTTCAGCCTCGCCAAAAAATTTTCAAGCGTCAACGTTTGTCCGACTTCGACGCGCAGTTGGAACTTCAGGAAGTCTTGCCGCGAAAAATCTTTTTTGACCGCCGCCACTGCCGAAGCCAACACGATGAACTTTTCGCCGCGCAGGAGCCTCGCCAAAACTTCAAGCCGCCTTGCCTGTCGCTCGACGCCGACCGTACTCGCCTGCACGTCCATTAAATCCAATTCGGGTAGCTCGTCGACTTCGACGTTGGGCAACAGCTCGGCAAGGTCGTCGCGCCACTCGGATATTTTTTCTCGGCCGCTCACCAAAATTATCGTCGGTCGCGGATTCGTCGCGAACGCCGCCGCCAACGTCAAAACTTTTTGCGAACCCGCCACGCCGTAAATCACAAACTCGCCGCGCTTTGAGAACTTGCCCGCCGCCTCGCGAATCATTTCGTCTCGCAATGCCTCTTCCAAAATCTTGTGCATGATTGTCGCCTCGTTGGTTTTTGGAAGGATTATATTTGTCGACGGCGGCTTTTTCAACGTTTGGGCTTGCGTACATTCTTTAAGAAGTCAGTCAGCACTTTCCTTGACATATACCCAAAAGCTATATAAAATTACGTTACCTCTTAGTGGCAGCAAAAAAATTTTAGGAGGACGATTCTAAATGGGCAAAGACCTTAAAGCGCGCTTGGCGGCAATAGAGGCCGGCGAAAAATTGACTGACGATGAGCTCGACGACGTTGCCGGCGGCAGTCACGAACAGAACCTTGATCTTTTCTCGTGGGTTGCCAAGATTGATATGTCGGAATTTCATTTCATTCATAAGAGCGTCGATTTTGACAGCCCGGACGCCGAATGGGCTTTTTCCACAGCCGTGCAGGGCGCAACGAACCGTGTACTGAAGAACCACGGCATCGACGCGGAAGTTATCACAAGTGACAGCGGCGATAATATGTACCTCTACAAAGGGTCGTTTATCAACCACAAAAAATTCGTGAACATTTTGAAGCAGTGCATACCGAATTGACGCTTTGCAAGGCACGGGCGTGACGAAATATCGACAGCCTGCAGATTGACAAGCGGGCGAATGTTTTTGCACCTTGCGATATGCGAGGTGTTTTTTGTTTGCCGTAAAAAAAATCCCTCCGCGCAGGAGGGAAAAAAGTTTTCGGCTTCAATCGACGAAGGAAACCTTATCGAAGTTCAGCTTGTCGAGTTCACGGGCACGCGGCTCTTTGGCGGGGTAACCCAATGACAAAATCGCTTGGCACGCAAAATTTTCGGGGAAGTTCAAAAGCCCGCGCAGATAAACTTCGCTTGCCGAATCGTCTTCCGCCTCGCGACCGCGCACTTGAATCCAGCAGTTGCCGATACCCAACGCCGCCGCCGCAAGTTCCATGCTCATCATCGCGACGCACGAATCTTCAACGTAGGTATCGGACTTGTCCTTGTCGGCAACGACGACGACCGCCGCCGCCGCGCCTTCCAACATTTTGGCGACGCCCTTGCGGCAATGCGACATCTTTTCCAACAGCTCGCGGTTCTTGACGACGATAAACTCGCAAGGATATTTTGAATGGCCGCTCGGTGCAAGCAATGCCGCGCTGACAATCTGCTTAAGTTGTTCGTCCGAAATTTTTTCCTCGGTGTAGCGACGCACGCTCCTCCGCCGCCGCATCACTTCCAACATTTCCATTTCAATCACGTCCTTTACAAAAACTGAAGCCGAAGACTTTTCGCAAGCCTCCGACTTCGTTAATCGCGTTCAAAGCGGGTTATCTGGTTTTGGCAATGGTGACCATATCGTCGACTGCTTTCGCCTTGAGGACGTTTTTCGGGATGTCGAAGCGTTTCTTGGCGGCGGGGTCGGCAGGATAGGTCGTGTAGGCGCGAACTTCGCTGTAATAGGCTATCGTCTCAAGCAGGTTGCTCACTTCGTCCGGCCAATATTGATTCGGGTCGTCGAGCGCGGCGCGGGCAAGTTCCTGCAGAATGCCGGAGAAATTGTATTGCATTTGAACCGTATGCCAGTCGCGCTTATCAATCGTCCACATGTACCAGACGTCGGCCTTGCGGAACGCGGTATCAAGATATCTCATGAAAGTTTCCTGCATTGCGCCGTCGTTGGCGGTGCCTTTGTCGGCGGGGTTTTCTTCAGACTTTGCCTTGAGCGAATCGGCAATGCGGTCGCCGTCGAGGTGGACAAGCATGGTGCGGCGATAATCGTTTTCCTGAAGGATGTCGACGCGCTTGGTGTCGGCGATAATCTCTTCAATCTCGGAACCGGTCGGCGTGGCGATCAAATCTGTGATGGCGGCGGCAAGCGTCGGCGCGGTGAACTTCTGCCATTTCTTGTTAGACTGGAAGTAAATCGTCATATTGTTGCCGTCTTGAACCATGTAGTAGGGGACAATCGTCTCTGTCTCGGAGCCGTCGTCGGCGTAAACCCACATGGCGAATTCGCCCGCAGACTTGAAAGCACTGCCGTCGACCGTGCCGAAAATTTCCAGCTCGCTAAGGACGAACGGCGAAGCAAAGAAAATATCTTGGCGGAAAACTCTTTCGAGAGCATCCGAATCGGACACCAATGCCTCGCGGAAAGCCTTCATGCCCTCCGAATTGGGGTCGTCCGCCGCGAAGGTCTTCGCAGGGAACAGCATGGCGCACAACAGCATCACTGCCGCGCATAAGCCGAAAAGTTTTTTCATTGAGAACCCTCCTTATATTTTGTCAGCGCATTCGCTTGCCGACGTCTTCAAAGAACGAATTGCTGATTCTGCCGAACATGCCGCCTTGAGCCTGATAATCTTCGCGGTCGCGCACGTCACGGCGTGTGAAAATCGGCGCGCCGCCTCTGGACTCGTGAACTTCCAGCGCAACTTGAATCGAAGTCACATCGACACGACGCGGCGGGTAAGTCACGGGCACTTGAACGTAATACTCTTCCTCTGCCAGATTGCCCCAAGAGTCGTAATAAGTGCGACGTTCTCTGCGCTGCTCCCAAACGGTGCGCGCGGGCTCGACGTAGTAAGTATTCGCCAAGTTTTCGATGTTGCCCAAAACCCACGCGTCGGCAATTCGATAGGCGTTGTCGATTATGACGTGGCGCGCCTGTTCCAAGGGCAACAGGTTCAGATTCATGCCAAGCTGGTAGCTCAACATGTCGCGCGCTTGCTGCTCGCTTATGACGTTGCATTTCAACTTCCGCGAATCGTTCAGGAAAGTCTCTTGCATACTGCGGAGCGCAATGGGGCCGCCGTAATCCAAGCCGGGCGTCGCCGTCATATCCAAGACGATAACCGTGCGGATGGCTCGGAAGTTGAAATTCCTCTCGTACCAATCGGTTTTGGTCGCGGAAACGGTTTGCGGCAGGGCAAGCATCGTCAGCAACAGCACTACGCCGAAAAATTTTTTGACGAACACGATAACACCTCCTTGAAATTATTTTATGAAGCCGACACTCTGCGCAAGCAAAATATTTTTCTCGTCAGAAAGTCGGGCAGCCTTTTTGAACGCGTCACGGTTGATTGAGCCGCGCACGCAGTTGCCCAAGCCCTCGGTCTGCGCGGCAAGTGCAACGCTTTGAACCATTGCGCCGACAGTTACATTAGCAGATGACAGTTGAGCCTCGCGGGGAGGCGGTGTGTGCCGTGAATCCTTCCAAGCGTCGGGATTTTCGACGTAAACCAGATTGACGGCCGCCTTGCCGACGAAATTTTGCCCAGTCGTCGTGGTCATGCGATAATCGCCCTCGGCAACGGGGATAATCCCGTTGGATTGCGGGTCGTAGCGGAAAATGCCCTCGCGGGTGACGGCGTAGACTTCGACGGAATAAACGCCCAACGCGGCAGGATTAACGCGCTTGCCGTCAGGGCGATTGACGCCGTTCGCCGCCCAAAGAATTTTCGTCAGTTGAGATTCCGTCAAATCTCCGTCGACGAAATTTCTATCGGTCTTGCGTGCGTTCAACGCATCCATGACCGTCAATTTGCTTAGCGAAATGCTCGGCAATTCCCGCGCAGCGTATGAAGTCGTCGGCAAAAGCAACGTCGCCGCCAAAAGTGTCGCGCTTAAAAACTTCTTCATGACTTACCTCCCAAGCTGATAATAGCCGCCTGCCTCCAGGAATTTGCAATATTCGTCGACGGCGATAACAAAATTCGTGAAGCCGTCCTTGTAACCCGCCGCCGCGAGTTTCTTCATATCGGCCTCCGTGAAGCTCTGATATTTGCCGCGCAGTTCGTCGGGGAAGTCGCAATAGGTTATCTTCATGCGCGAGTGCATGGACTCAATCATCGCCTTGCCCGCGTCGTTGAAGGTGTGCGCGTGACCTGTCCCGCAGTTGTAAATGCCGTTGGCAATAGAATTCTCCAAGCACCACAGATTGATTTTCGCCACGTCCTTGACGTAAATGAAGTCGCGCTTTTGTTCGCCGTCGCCGTAGCCGTCCGTGCCCTTGAACAGGCGGGGGCCGCCGCCGAGTTTCATGCGCTTGTATATCTGGTAGAAAATCGAAGCCATCTTGCCCTTGTGAGCCTCTTGCTGACCGTAGACGTTGAAGTAGCGCAGGCCAATGATTTTGCTTTTGACTTTGTCGGCGAATTGGCGAACGTAGCGGTCGAACATCAGCTTTGAAAAGGCGTAGGGGTTGAGCGGGTTTTCGCAAGCCTCCTCCTCGCGGAAGCCGCGCTTGCCCGTGCCGTAGACCGACGCGCTCGACGCGTAAATCAGCGGAATTTGTTTCCGCAGACAGCCTTTCAACAGCTCTTTTGAGTATTCGTAGTTGGTGCGCATCATGAAGTTCACGTCGTATTCCATGGTATCGGAACACGCGCCCTCGTGGAAAACCGCCTCAACGTTTTGAGCCAAGCCGTCAAACTTGCCAAGGAAGTCGTCCTTGTGCAGGTAGTCGACGAAACGCAAGCCGATTAGATTTTTGAACTTGTCTCCGCTACCCAAGTCGTCAACGATTAAAACGTCGGTGCGCCCGCGTTCGTTCAAGGCTCGGACGATATTGCTGCCGATAAAGCCCGCGCCGCCCGTCACGATTATCATAGTCTCAACCTCCTTCGGGGTTTTGTGTTTAGGATCTACTTTCTTTGTACGGACAAAGAAAGTAGCAAAGAAAACCGCCACTGCGCGTGGGGCGAAGGGTCGTAACCCGCGCCGTCCGATATTTTCAGCATGCTCGCGCCGACGGTTTTTGCATCACGCAAAAGCGTCGGCGACGGCCGCCCGTCCTTGGGCGGCCTTTTAATGGGCGTTTTACTTGCGCCTTAGTCAACGTCTTCTTTCACGTAGCGAATGAATTTTTCTCCGATGCGTTCCTTGCACTTGTCGACAACGGGGTTTAAAAGTTTTGTCGCCTCGTCGTGAGTTTTGCCCGCCGCCGTCACGCGCACGATACAGCCGTCCTCTTTGGCGTAGGTCGCAACGGTCGGGTTGGCTCCGTCAAGCAACTCGTTCAATCTGTCGGCAATGGGCGATTCCCCGACAAGTGCAAGCGGCGCGTCGTGTTTGCTCAAGCACTTGATTATAATCGACACCAAAACCTTATCGCTCTTGCCGTTGAGGTACAGCGCGCAACATTCCTCGAACATGGGCTGCATTTCCTTGGGCGGACCCGGCAACAGGATACAAACTTTGCCGTCGCGCTCCATGACGCAACCGGGCGCGGTGC
>CAMJMR010000061.1 GCA_946407095.1 uncultured Selenomonadales bacterium
GAGCATCTCCGTCACATGGAGGAGGTCGGGGGTTCGAGTCTCTCAGCGAGCACCAACTCAATAACGAAATCAAAAAACGCCTTCCAACTTCGGAGGGCGTTTTCCTTTTGCAAAATCGGTTCAAGCGTCGGCTTATTCGGACGGCTGAACTTTCGGCGGACGTCCTTTCTTGCGCGGCTTAGTCGAGTCGACTTTCTTCAGCACCTTGAACAAGTTCGCCATTTCCATAGCGGAAACTGCCGCGTCGAAGCCTTTGTTGCCCGACTTCGTGCCCGCGCGCTCAATCGCCTGCTGAATGTTTTCCGTCGTGACGACGCCAAAAATCGTCGGGACGCCGCTTTGAAGCCCGACTGCCGCCACGCCCTTGGAAACTTCATTGCAGACGTAATCGTAGTGAGTGGTCGCGCCGCGAATCACCGCGCCCAAACAGATTATCGCGTCGAACTTTTTGGTCGCAGCCAAAGTCTTCGCCGCAATCGGAATTTCAAACGCGCCCGGCACCCACGTCACCGAAATGTTTTCGTCGGGCGTCTCGTGGCGTTTCAAAGCGTCAAGAGCCCCGCTCAAAAGCTTGCTCGTGATGAATTCGTTGAAGCGCGCAACGACTATCGCGAAATGCAAGCCCTTGCCGCTGATGTTGCCCTCGTAAACGTTCATTTAGTTGCCTCCTCAAAGACGTGACCCATTTTGACTTTCTTGACTGTCAGATAATTTTTGTCGAACTTCGTCGGCGCAATGACAATCGGGACGCGTTCAACTATCGTCAAGCCGTGACCTTCAAGCCCTGCGCGTTTGGCGGGATTGTTCGTAAGCAGGCGAATCGTCGTCAAGCCCAAGTCGGAAAGGATTTGCGCGCCGATGCCGTAGTCGCGAAGGTCGGGCTTGAAGCCCAAAAGGACATTCGCCTCGACGGTATCTTTGCCCGCGTCCTGCAACGCATAAGCTCGCATTTTGTTCGCAAGCCCGATGCCGCGTCCCTCCTGGCGCATGTAAAGCAAAACTCCTTCGCCCGCCGCCTCAATCTTTCGCAAGGCAGTCGCTAACTGGTCGCCGCAATCGCAACGCAATGAGCCCAGCGCGTCGCCCGTCAAGCATTCGGAATGAACACGCACCAAAACATTTTTCTTGCCCGCAACGTCGCCCTTGACTATCGCCAAGTGACATTTGCCGTCAAGCGTGCTCTCGTAAGCCTTCAGCCTGAAACGTCCGTACTTGCTCGGAAAGTCCACGTCGGCGATTTGCTTGACAAACTTTTCCGTGCGCTTGCGATACTCAATCAAGGCGCGGACGGCTATGATACTCAAGCCGTACCTCTCCGCGAACTTTTTCAAGCCCTCCGTGCGCATCATGTGACCGTCGTCGTCCATTATCTCACAGCACAGCCCCGCAGGGTAGAAGCCCGCCAATCTCGCCAAATCGGTCGTCGTCTCGGTGTGACCTGCGCGGCGCAACACTCCGCCCTCCACCGCCCGCAACGGGAACACATGCCCCGGCTTGCGGAAGCTCGCAGGCTTGGCGTCGGGATTCAAAAGCATTTTAATCGTATGGCACCGCTCGAAGGCCGAAATGCCCGTCTCGGTGTCGAAGGCGTCAATCGATACCGTGAAGGCCGTCTCGTGATTGTCGGTGTTGTTCGCCACCATTTGGCCGATTTCCAGCTCGTCAAGGCGTTTGCCGTCAATCGGCGTGCAAATCAGCCCTTTGGCGTGCGTCGCCATGAAATTTATATCGGCGGGCGTGACGGTCTCGGCTGCCACAATCAAATCGCCTTCGTTCTCGCGGTCTTCGTCGTCGACGACCACAATCATCTTGCCGCGCCGAATGTCGTCTATCGCCTGTTCAATCGTCGCAAATTCGCTCATAAAAATTTTTCCACGCTCCTCAATCGTTACACCAATTTACAATCTTCAAGCCTTCAATTCGTTCGAAATGTCGCGTGTTCGCCGTCACAAGTGTGCAATTATTGACCAAAGCAATCTTGCCGATATAAATGTCATTGTCCTCAATTTGATTTCCTTTGTGGAGCTGAACGTAAATATCAGCCGCCTTTTCAATAACATCATAACTTTCCCTGTTCAAAAAGAGATGAGGCAAAGTTTCATGAAAGGCAAGAAATTCTTTAAGTCGACTATAACTTCCCGCCGCTTTGAATCCGCGAATATTTTGCGCAAAATTTCGCTCACGATATTTGTATCAAGGCAATACTTGACTTTATTCACCAAGCCGCCGCCTTTCGTGCCGTTTGCTCGTCCATGAGTTTAAAAAATTTTATCGTTGCTTCCGGTTCATCCTTGTCGACAGTTGAATTGTATAAAGCGTCGAGTGCCGCGAGTCTGCGGGCGATTTTTTTTCATTATTTTGTTCTTTTGTCTCAGAAGCGGAAATTTTTTCTTCGTTTAACATGATGATTCCCCCAAAATCATTATAAGAAACCGTTGCTCGCAAGAAAGCCGCTTTAAAAGCGGCGGAACAGTTAGCGCGGTCAACCGCTCACGACTTCAATCAATCGTCGCGGTTACTTTTAAAAAGTAACCAAACAGATAGCGCGCCGTGCTTCCGACACTTTGAACGTTATCGCCGCGCCGATACGAAATGGCAACGTGACGTTGTATCCGGTTAACGCGCCGTGCCGTTCGTGATTCAAAGGTAATCGCCGCGCCGATACGAAATGCCTGCGCATTTCTAGCCCACTAATCGCCGCGATTATAAGAAACCATTGCTCGCAAGAAAATCTTTCGTCAAGTCGGGCGTCGCTTTGAAGTTCAGAAGCCGCTCAACGTACTTTGCCAAAACGTCCGTCTCAATGTTGACGGGACTGCCGACGCGTTTTGCTTGGAAGTTCGTGACTTCACGGGTGTGCGGAATCATCGACACGCTGAAACTTTCCGCGCCCGCCTCCACGACCGTCAAGCTTATGCCGTCAAGCACAACGGAGCCTTTCGCCGCGATTTGCCTAAGCAAACGACTTTCAGCCGCCACGTCAATTAAAAGCGCGTTGCCCTCGGCGCGTATGCTCAAAATCTTGCCGACGCCGTCGATGTGCCCGCTGACTATGTGGCCGCCCAATCTGCCGCCGACCTTCAACGCGCGTTCCAAGTTGACGAGCCCGCCGCCGTTCAGCTCGGCAAGCGAAGTTTTTCTGAACGTTTCGGGCATGACATCCGCTGCAAAAAAATTTTTGCCGAAGTCGACGACCGTCAAGCAAATGCCATTCGTGTTGATGCTGTCGCCAAGCTTGACGTCCTCCACGACCGCCGCGCAGGAAATTTCTATCCGACCGCCGCGCAGATTTTTAAGCCGCCCGACTTCCTCAACTATCCCCGTAAACATTTTTCACCTCCGCTGAAAAAATTTAAACCGCCTCGAAAATTCGGGCGGTTGAATTCAATTTACGTAAAACTTTTTCCTCCGGACTTTAACCGTCGGTCTCGGAATTTCGCCGAATCATGCCCGAAGGCTCGCGGACTGTCACCGCCGGTGGAGAATTTCACTCCGCCCCAAGTTTCGCGTCAAAGATAGCACTAACGGCTTGCGCTGTCAATGCGGTGTATCGAATCGACGAACGGCAACAATTTGTCGTAGCGGTCAAGCTCATCCGTCGCCTTGTCGGGATTTTTGAGGCGTCGGCAGGCGGCGCGGTTGAGTTCGTGAAATTCCTCGCGGCTCATCTTGTGCGATAGAAATTTATCGTAGTAGGCGTCGATGTTGCAGAAAATCGGACGCTCGGCGTAAATGGCGCAAAGATTGTCCTCGGTCAAGTGCTTGCAGACACCGTCGCCGCGGTCAAGCTCCTCGGTGTAAAAATACGAACGACGAATGTTTTTGCAACACACGCCGCAACAATCGCAGTCAAACTTCAAACAGAATCAGCCCGCCTTTCTGCTGATAGCCCGTGTCCCACAGCGTCTCGAAATTAAACCAACGCCCGACGCCGTATGACACCGCCTTGACGAACGAATCATTGCCGCGCACTTCGTAGCCGTTCAAGATGAACCAGTGCCAAGAATATTTTTTCAACGCGGGTGCTTGATGGTGGAGAATCAGGCAGGGCAACGGGCAGCCCGAATCAATCTGCGCGGTTATGACTTGCCACGTGTCGACGAAATTATTTTCGCCCGACCACGCCGACAGCTTAAGCCGCGTAACGTTGCGGTCTTTCAAGAATCGCCCGAAGCCGTCAAGATAAATTTCCGGCTTGTCGACGCCCGACCAGCGCGGATACAAATACGACTCCATAATCTTGCCGAAGCGCAAATAATCTTCCCGCGTGATGTTTTCCAAGTCGAACGGGTAAAGCTCCCGCAAGCCGAAATATTTTGCGAAGTAAATGGCGCAATCGCAAGCCGTGACAGCCGCGCAGCCGCCGATGTGCATTCCAAAATCGGTGACGCGCGAATACCACGCCTGCTGACCGCCCAACGACTCTCCGATATAAAAGTGCGGCAGTTCTTTTTTTATGTCCAAGTTCAAGCCTCCACGTAACCGCTGATTAGAATGTCGTCGCCAAGCCGCGTCGTCGTCAAGTCTTTCAGCCTCGCGGCGTCCGATAACCTTTCAAAGCCCGCGCCCGCCACCGCCGTCAAAGCATTGGCTCCGCCGATAATCTTCGGCGCAACGAACGCAAAAACTTTGTCGACAAGCCCCGCGTTCAGCATAGCGAAATGAATCGTGCCGCCGCCTTCGACCAAAACCGATGTCAGCTCCCGACTCGCAAGCTCGCGCATTAAAATTTCCAAGTCAACACGTTTGCCGCCGCCCGCGCAGATTGTCTCGACGCCGCAAGCCGCAAGCTCGGAAAGTTTTTCGGCGGGCGCGTTTGAAGTCACGGCGATTATCGTCCGCGCAGATTTGTCCGTCACAACCGTTGCGTCAAGCGGCGTGCGGGCGTTGCTGTCGACAATCACTCGAACAGGATTTTTCCCCTCGACAAGGCGCGTCGTCAAGCTCGGATTGTCGGCAAGCACGGTACCCACTCCGACCAGAATGGCGTCGTTGATATCGCGCAGGTGATGAGTGAACGTCCTCGACTCTATGCCGCTTATCCATTGCGATTCGCCGCCGACCGTTGCAATCTTCCCGTCAAGCGAACAGGCGAACTTCAACGTCACGAACGGCAGCTTGCGCGTCACCCACTTCAAGAAGACTTCGTTAAGCCGCCGCGCCTCCGCCTCCAAGAGCCCGACTTCCACTTGAATGCCCGCCGCTCGCAAAATGTCGAAGCCTCTGCCTGCCACTTGCGGATTTGGGTCAGTCATGGCCGCCACCACTCGCGTTATCCCCGCGTCGACTATCGCCCGCGCACAAGGCGGCGTCCGTCCGAAATGCGAACACGGCTCCAGCGTCACGTAAAGCGTTGCGCCCTTCGACAACTCGCCTGCCATGTTCAGCGCGTGAACTTCGGCGTGCGGCGTCCCTGCCCGTCGATGCCAACCTTCCGCGATTATTTTGCCTTCGCGAACGACGACCGCT
Organism: uncultured Selenomonadales bacterium; assembly: GCA_946407095.1. Lineage (GTDB taxonomy): Bacteria > Bacillota > Negativicutes > Selenomonadales > Selenomonadaceae > Quinella. The sequence continues at coordinate 5,470 of CAMJMR010000061.1, forward strand.
CCGACTAACGGATTCGGCGACGTGCGGCCTTCGGCATTGCGCGCTATCCTCAACGCCTCTCGCATAAAATTTTCGTCCGTCAAACGTCCTGCCTCCTCAGCCCAAGTAAAGGTGCGCCGTGCTGTTGACAAGTTCGACGCGGAAGTTGCCCTCGTCGGCTACCAAAATGTTCAACGCCGTATTGAATTGGCTGATTGACCACATCTTCCGAATGCGAACATCCAACGCCGCGCAGAGCAGCAATCGAATCGCCGCGCCGTGACTCACGACGATTATGCTTTGATTTTCGTGCTCGGCGATAAGCTCGTCCAAGGCATTTTCGACGCGGGCTTGACATTCCAAAAACGTTTCGCCGTTAGGCGGATTGACTTTGTCGGGCTTGATGAAAAAATTTCCGAAGTCGTCAGGGAAGTCCTCCAGCAGCTTGCTGATAGGCTCGCCCTCCCAATCGCCGAAATTCGTTTCGCGCAAGCCGGGCTTTTCGATAACGGGCAGATTGAACCTTGCCGCCAAGATTTTCGCGGTGTCGGAAGCGCGTTTCAAATCGCTTGAGTAAACGGCGTCGACGTTGCCGAAGGGCACGTGCTTTGCCAAAAGTTGCGCTTGCCTTAGGCCTTCGGGCGACAGATTGACATCGGAATTGCCTTGAATCTTGCCAAGCTTATTCCATTCGGTTTCGCCGTGGCGAATCAGAAATATTTTCGTCAAGAAGAATCCCTCCTCATAAGCTGAATGAAAATCAGCGTGGCGTCGACGACCGCCGCGATAAGCACGATTAAAACCGTCGAATCCATATCGACGCGCCCCGCCGAATTCAAGACGGGCGACGGGTGCAAAGAAAAATACATCCTCGGCAAAATGAAAACCAGGAACGGCACGGTCAAGACGCTCAAAAGCGAATAGACCGCCGAAACTTTCGCGCGAACTTTTTCGTCGGAGACCGCCGCCCTAAGCGTCAGATACGCGCCGTAAATCAGAATCAGCACGAAAATCGTCGTCTGCCTCGGATCCCAATTCCAATACGCGCCCCAAGTCAGCTTGCTGAAAATCGCGCCGCTAATCGTCGACAAAAGCACGAACACGAAGCCCAAGCTCGCCGCCCTTGCGCTAAGCACGTCGAAGGAAAAATCTCGCGTCCGCAAAAATTTCGCCGCGAAGAACGCGCTCGCAAAGAACGCAATGACCGATACCCAAGCCGTCGGCACGTGGAAGAAGATTATCTTCGCCAAGTCGCCCAAGCCTTTTATCGGCGGCACCAAAAAAATAATCGCCGCGATAATCGCAAGCGTCAGCAAGATTAGGATTTTGTTCATGATACCTCACAAGTAGTCGTAAAGGATTGAGCTTGCCAAGATTAAAATCGCGTCGAACGCCGCAATGACGACAAGAGCACTCGCCTCGAACGCCGCGCCCGTGAAAGCCGCCTCCGTCAGCGCAATGGCGGGCAGGAATATCGGCAACGTCACGGGGAAAAGCAAAATCGGGAACAAGCCGCCCTTTACCGTCGCCGAAGTCGTCAAAGCCGCCGTCAGCGTGCCAGCCGCCGACAAGCCGACTAAGCCCGCCAAAAGCGTCGTCGTCAGCAAGAAAAAATTTTCGACCGCCACATCGAACAAGATTAGGAATATCGGCAAGATGAAAGTCGTCAGCGCGATAAGCGACAGCAGGACGCCCGCCATTTTCCCGAAAAGGATTGCCTGCGCGGCGGCGTAAAGTTTCAGCGTCGGGAGCGTGCAGGCTTGCGCCTCGTCGTCGAAGGTGCCCGATATGCCCGCGCTTGCCGCGAAGAATATCACGACCCACAGCATTGCCGATAAAATTTTCGGCTCAACGAAACTGCCGCCCGTCGACAGGCTCAAGCTTGCCACGGCAGTCAGCGCGAACATCATCATCGCCGCGAACGTCGCCCGCCGCCGCAAGCCGATTAAAAAATCTTTACGAACAATCGCCGCGATTTGTTCACAGCGGGAGCCGAATGACTTCGTCACAAATTTCAACCTCAGCTTTGTCGTTGGTGGCGAGCAGAATGATTTTGCCGGACTTGGCGGCTTGCACTTCGGAAAAAATTTTTTCGCGCCCGTCGTCGTCGAGATTGGCGGTCGGTTCGTCGAGCAGCCAGATATCGGCGTCGACACTCAACAGGACGGCGAACTTCAAACGTTGGCGCATTCCCGTCGAGAATGTACCTGCGCGGGCGTCGCCGAAAGTTTTCATGTCGAGCCCGACGCGCGAGCCGAGTTCAAAAAGTTTTTCGGCAGTCAAAGCTTTGCCGCGCAGTCGCGAAAAAAATTTAAGGTTTTCCGTCGCCGTCAAGTCGTCGTAGATTTTCATTTCGGGCGAGACGGCGGCGATTGTTTTATAGGCGGGCAAAGTGACCGAGCCGCTGTCGGGCTGAAGGATTTTTCCCGCGAGCTTGAGGAATGTGGACTTGCCCGCGCCGTTCGCGCCCGTTATCCCTATAACGCGTCCGCCGCGCAGATTCAGCGTGACATTGTCGAACAGCACGCGTCGCCCGAAACTCAACGTCACGTCGTCGAAGGCAATCATCAAAGCTTGTCCTTGTTGAGGCGCATCCAATTATCGCCGCATTCAACGAGCCCGTCCGCCTGCATTTGCGAAATTTCGCGCGTCAAAGCCGAGCGGTTGCACTCCAATTCCTTGGCGAAATGAACGCGGCGCGGCACCTTTACGAATTCCGAGCCTTGACGGCGTTCGCGTTGCAACAGGTAGAGAATTATTTTTTCGCGCAGATTTTTTTGCGAGAGCAGCTCAACCTTTTGCATCATGAGGACGTTCTTGCGGCTGAAGGTCTCAAGGAAATTTTTCATGACGATGCCGTGCGTCCTGCCGAGCGCGGGACCCGCGATAAGCAACGAGCGGTAGGGTATCCACATAATCGTCGCGTCGGTCGTGAGCTGAACGCTGGTCGCAACCAAATCTTCGCCGAGGATGGCGGAAACGGTTCCGAACATTGCGCCGCTTTCGAGTGCGTGACCGACCGCCTCATTGCCGAGCCTGTCGAGCGTAAGCAGTTGTGCTTCGCCGCTGATTATCACGCCGATGTTTGCATTGGGCGCGAACGCCTCCAAAACTCTTTCGCCGCGCGGATAACTCTTGACCGTCGTCCCCGTGAACTTCATGAACTTTTCGATTTCCGGCGGCAGTAAATCTTTAAAGAGCGGCACGTTTTGTAAGTCTTTACCCGTCAACGTCGCCACCTCCCATAAAACTTTTTCCGAGACTGTTGGTAAATTGAGTTGGCGGCTCCGAATTGGTGTTTCAATGGCTTTGGAGTTGATTAACTACTTTCTTTGACCGAGCAAAGACCCGCTTAAAAAGCGGGGGAACAGTGTGGACGCGGCGTCCTTCCTTAAACCGTCGACTGGTTTCAACGCGCTATCTGGATGCAAACCTCATGCTTGCCAGCGCGCATTCGCCATTGCCAAAGAAACTCGCCGCTACGCGCGGGGCGGACACCAACCACCACCGCAACGCCCGCGTCAACCGAAGCCGCCCGTGCCGCTATGAAACCTTCCAGGTTTCAAGTCGCGGCGTGCGCGCGTCCATGCGCGCCCTCGTTCTCTGCAACTTTTTCCGATTATAATACGCCGAATTCTACCATATCGTTATAAGTGACTCAATCTTTCGGGAAAAAGATTTCCAAAGTCGCGTCGTCTTCGCGCTTGCCAAGGTACGAGCCGATTAGGAACAATATCAGCGAAACCGTTATCCCGATTGTTATCTGGTGCAAGTTCAAGATTTTGAAGCCCGTCGCCTGCGCGGCGCAGTAAACAATCGTGCCGCCCGTCATTGACAGCATTGCGCCCAATTTGTTCGCGCGCCTCCAAAACAGCCCAAGCAACAGCGTCCAGAAAAATGCCGTCTCAAGACCGCCGAACGCGAACATGTTTATCAGCCAAATCAAACTCGGCGGCGTCAAAGCTATCACGAAGACCGCCGCGCCGATTAAAGCCGTCGTCGCCATCGACAAAACTTTTACCCGCGCAGGAGTCACGACGTGCTGATTCTTGTCCGCCCAATGCAAGTAGACGTCTTTGACAATCGCGCTGGAGGCAACAATCAGCAAGCCCGAAATCGTCGAAATGGATGCGGCAAGCGGTCCGATAATCGCGAGCCCGACAAGGGAGGGCGGCATGGCTTTGACAATCGTCGTGGGGATAATGTTGTCGACGCCGCCGTAATCGGCAGCCGTGCCCGTCAAGACGCCGTGAGCCAGAATGCCCGTGAAGTTTATGCCGATATTCATGAAGCCGACGACGACCGTGCCGATAAGCATTGCCTGATGAAGTCCCGCCGTGTTTTTGTAGCTGATGCCGCGCACGACCGATTGAGGCAGGGCAATGGTGCAAATGCCGACCAAAAGCCATTGCGTGAAGTAAATCGTCCAAGGCATGTTGCCGAAGCTGAACGGCTCGAACAATTCGGGGTTGTTCGTCTCAAGGCGCGTCATTATGTTTTCGTAGCCGCCGCCCGCCTCCAAGACGTAATGCAGAAGCAAAACGATGCCGACCATCATAATCAGCGCGCAACAGGTGTCAGTCAGCGCGACGGCGCGGAAGCCGCCTATCGAAGTGTAAATGACGACGGTCAGCCCGAAAAGAATCAAGCCCGCCTCGTAGCTGTAGCCCGTGACGGCCGCGAACAGCTTAGCCCCGCCGACGAACTGCGCCGTCATAGTTCCGCAGAAAAACAGCACGATAACGAACGCCGCGACTGCCGCCAAGAAATCCGATTGGAAGCGCGCGCGGATGATGTCGACGACCGTGACGGCATTGAGCTTGCGGGCAAGGAGGGCGACGCGCTTGCCGAAAATGCCCAGCACCAAAAAAATCGCCGTGACTTGCACGACAGCCATGTAAATCCAGCCGAAGCCGACTTGAAACGCCATGCCGGGGCCGCCGACGAAACTTGAAACCGAGCTGTACGTTGCGACGGTCGTCATAGCCAGCACGAAGCCGCCGAGTTCGCGGTTGCCGACGAAGTAGCTGCTCACGAAATTTTTTCCCGCCTGCTTGTGCCGAACGAATATGCTTATGCCGACCATGACCGCCATGAAAAAAATCAGCGGCAAGAGCGCGGACAAATTACCTTCCATCGTCTTCGCCCCCCAAGTCAACGTCCTTGAACAGCACACGACTAAGCACCGCGCTGATTAGGATAGCGACAAGCCACACGCCGACACTGCCGAGCACAGCCCACAGCGGCAGGTGAAAAATTTTCACGTCGACGCCCGCCGTGCCGAAGCCCGCTATCAGCCAAAAAATAATCAGCCCGACAAGCGCAAGCCCCGTGTAAATCGCCTCGCGCCTGACCAGGCTGAACTTTTGCGCGTCGTTCATTGACGCACGATCATTTTGTTTCATCTGCGAAACCTCCAAGTCTCGTCTCCGCCTTGCACGGGGTACGAGCTTATTTTTCGGCGGCGATTGTATATCACGCCCGCCGTGCTGTCAAATCGGACGCCCGCCTTGCTTGAGAATATCGCTTATGCTACAATGATTCTAGGTTAGGTGCCGTATGCCATAAAATTCTAAAGACACATTCACAACACAAGCCGAAAAACTTTAATCTGACAAAGCGAGGAACTTGACATGTTTTTGGAAGAAAGACACGCACAAATCTTAGAAATGTTGGCCAAGGACGGCAAAGTTTTAGTGAAGGAATTGGCGGAGAAATTCGGCGTGACGGAGGATTCAATCCGCAAAGACTTGAGCTCGTTGGAAATGGACGGGAAGTTGCGCCGAACATACGGCGGAGCAGTGAGCATAGCGGAAAAACTTCAGATGACCGAGGCGAATCGGCGAAGAATTTCCGACGTGGAGGCCAAACGAACGGTAGCCGCCGCCGCCGTCAAACTCATGCAACCGCAAGATTTAATTTTCCTGGACATCTCGACGATAAGCATAGCCGCCGCGCAGATTCTGGAAAAGAGCGACAGCAATTACAAAATCCTGACGAACATGGTAGACGTCCTTGTCATGTTGGCGCGCAATCCGAAGATAGAACTTTTCTTCGCGGGCGGGCTGATTAATCGGAGCCGCGACGGCTTTTCGGACGGGCTCAATCTGGAGTTCATATCGCGCTTCCGCCCCGACGTTGCATTTATCGGCGCGTATGGAGTCGACATCAAAAAAAATTCGCTGACCTCGCGTGACACCGCCGGCGGCATTCACAAGGCGCGAATGATTGAAATCAGCAAAACTTCCTACGTTATCGCCGAATCGCGGAAAATCGGTGTCGAAAGCACATACAGCTTCGCCAAAGTGAGCGACGTGACGGGCATCATCACCGAAGGGAAATTGTCCGACGACTTGACCGCCGCCGCCGAAAAATTGGGCGTGAGGATTATCGCCGCCGAATAGAGCCGCGCCACGAATTTAGAGGCGCGCATGGACGCGCCGCCATCATAAACCTGGATGCGGCTTTCTTTCGCCACTGAAAGAAAGTAGATTCTAAGAACAGGTGTTCATAAATGGTAAAAAGTGATATAGTAAGTG
>CAMJMR010000062.1 GCA_946407095.1 uncultured Selenomonadales bacterium
AGACGGCGGCTATCGTGGGACTTTCGTTTACGAAGCTCACAAATATTTCGGTTTGCAAGTAGAGATAAGTAAGAAGTTAAAGCCGCACGGCTGGCAAGTTTTACCAAAACGGTGGATAGTGGAGCGGACTTTTTCTTGGCTTAATCACTCTCGGCGACTTAGCAAAGACTACGAGCTGACGGTTGCTTCTGCCGAGACCTTGATTAAGATTTCTCATATTCACACTTTGCTTAAACGTTTATGAACACTGATTCTAAAGCTCTCTGATTGTTGTCAAAAAAAATCCCTCTGCGTCAAGGTGACGTGGAGGGAAATTTTTTTTTACGATTCAACACTTCAAGACTTTTCGGGCGACAAGCAGACTTTCAAGCTCGCGGCGAGCGATAAGCCTCACGTCGTTTTCTTGCGCAAGCTATGATGCTAGAAATGCGCAAGCGTTGCGTACAAGCGCGGACGGTTACTTTCAAACATCGTCACGTGGAGGCGCGTCCGCTGGATGCAACGTCACGTTGCCCGCGCCGTAGTCGTTGGTGCCGGGCGTCAAGCTCGCCGAAAAATTTTCCATGCCGTCATAAAGCTCGCAAACGATTTTCTCGAAGGCACGTCCCGTAGCCGCGTCAACGGCCTCAATCGTCTACAGGCTTGACGATAAAATTTCGTCGGGCGGTGGCGCAAGCATTTCAGCCAAAGTTTTAACGTCGGCGTCGGTCTCGGCAGTCGGGAAGAGAACATTCGCGCTCAAAATATTTTTGCAGTTTAAAAGCGCGTCCAAATTCTCGTCGAAGGTCTTGCCGCGCAGATTTTCATTGCAGGCAAGCGGCAGATACACGTTGACGATTTTCCTTTGCCCAATGCGATAAACGCGGTCGGTCGCCTGATTTTCCTTGGCGGGATTCCACGTGCGGCTCAAGTGAATGACGTTGTTCGCCTCCGTCACCGTGAAGCCGATGCCCGCCGCCTCCGGCGAAAGAATCAGCGCATTGAACCCTTGACGCTCTTTGAACGCCGCGATTATCCTTTGACGCGCCGCGCCGTTCATGGTGCCGTTTATCGGCGGCGAAATTTCCATGCCGAGATTGACTTCAAGCAAATGTTTCAATATCGCTTGCATCTTCCGACTCGTGACGAAGATTAGAACTTTTTCGCCGCGAGTCTTTATTTCGTCGAGGAGAGCGAAAGTTTTCATCAGCCGCGCCGAACGCCCGATAATTTCGTCCGCGCCCAATGCGAAAAATTTTTCTTCGGACAGCGTGAGCAAATCGGGGTGCAGTGAGACTTCGCGCAGTTCGCACAGAAAATCCAACGGTGTCGCGAAGCCGCCGCGCCGATATTTTTTGCGGGCAATTCAGGCAAGTAACATCCTTTGGCGGAGACGGGACAACTGCGCATATTCCTCAAACGTCGTTTTGCTGACGCGATAGGGCAAATGATAATCATCACCCTTGGCGACGTTGTCTTCGATTATCGTCTTGGCAATGAATTGGAGCTTGTCAATTTCGTAAAGTTGCCAAAGTGCCAACTTGTCTCGCGAGCCCGCTTTAATATTCAGCGTCTTATTTATGAGCTTCGCAAACTGCACGTAAAAAGATTTTTCGGTAGCTTTAGAGCCTTGCGACTTCGCCCGGTCGTAAAGCTTTTGCACGGCGGCGGTCAGCACACGATAATTTTGTTTGGTCTCGTTGCGTATTTCGCGCCACTGCTCGGATTTGCGTTCGACAAGCAATTCCCGCAACGTCTCTTCCATTGCGTTGAAGGCTTGGATGTAGTTCCATTTGAGGCGCGCCGCTTTTTCGCCCGTAAAGCCCATTACCACGAACATAAACCCGTCGCGATTGAGCAAGTACATGGGATTGGATTTGCCCGATTCGTCTTTGTAGATGGACTTGATAAAGGCTTTTGCACTGTCCCCATTTTTTGGGACAGCTTGAATTGACGTGCTTATTGCCCTCAAAACGCGGTCGTGACGCTTTTCAAAATACTCGGCTACTTTCAGCGAAGTCGTCAACGCTTGATTGTTCTCCAGAAAAACCAAATCGCTCATAAAAATTCCTCCTTCAAAAAGTCGGTGCCGTTTGATATAATGCTTCCAAAATATTGATACCATATTCGTTACCAATTATAATTGGCAGTCTATTTGGTTTAAACGGCTTTGACAGTTTTTTTGATGCTTTTTGAAAGGAGGCAACGGTTATGACGGTTGGCGAATCATTCAAGCGTTTCCGTAAAGATTTCGGCGTTACTCAACAGCAAGTTGCCGATGCTATCAAAATTTTGAAACCGGCTTATCAAAAGTATGAATATGATATTCACGTTCCTTCTGCGACCGTTCTCATTAAAATTGCTGACGCCTATGATGTGTCATTGGATTATCTTGTAGGACGAACCGATAATCCGAAGGGCGGCTTTTAATCTGCTCAAGCCCGCCGCGCAGAGTCTGCGAGAAAACGTATTGCGCGCCGCCCTTGCCGCGATAAATGCCCAAAATGTTTTTGCGATTGGCGAAGGCACCTTGAAAGTCCGCGCTGTCAATCGGTTTAAGTTCGCCGCCGTGATTCTCAAGCAGGACGGGCTGAACGATAACTTTGTCGCCGTGTTCCGCGAAGTCGACGCTCAACTTGTCGGGCACGACGATTTTTTTGTTGCCCGCCGAAATGTAGCCGTCAAGTTGCGCGCCCGCCGCCTCCGCCTGATTTTGAATGCGTTTGACGGTCAAAAAATTTTCTTCGCGCGAAAGATTTTTATTGCCGGCGTCGACAAGTTCAATCAGTGCGAATTGCTCGGCTGTCAGGCGGAAGGTCTCCTCGTCGACGTGAAGCAATGCGCCATTGATTTGCGGCTTGATAAGCGGGCGTCCGTCTGAATTCAGAACATCGACGGCGTAATGAAAATCCCGCGCGCCGATATAGCCCGCCGTCCGAATCGAAAGCCGATAGGGATTGCGCGGCGGCAACGTCAAAAGTTCGGCGTCCTCCTCCGTCAGCCCGAATGACTTTTCAAACGGCAACAACGTCCCGCCGTCGACAACCTGCGCGGCGTCGTCGAGCGTCAACATTTGCAACTTGGTCGCCGTCACCGCTGATAAATTTTCGCGCGGGAAAAAATATCCTTTCGCCCGCTCAAGCCACAGCGTCACGACTAATCCCTCCTCAACAATGCCGCCTTATCCACGCGTCCACATGCCCTTGCCATGCGCCCAAATGAGGCTTTCTGTATTTGACTTTCACATTCATCATTTCCGTTTTCGTGAAGTCGTTGCCAATGTAATTGCTCACGCGTTGCGCAGGATAAACCCTAAGCGCGCCGTCGTGGCTCCATTCGGCGAAAATGTATTGTCCGATTTGGAAGACGAAGACCGCCTGATTGCCGCCGCCGTTCGTTAAGGTGCCGTGCCTTATCCGACTCTGCGCGGCGTATCGTTTGGCGTTGCCCGTCAAGAAAATCCACGTGTTGGTTATGCGCGGCAAGTATCGACGCCAAAAACTTTCGCGGTAGCTCCATTGCGCGTCGTTGGAAGTTTCCGCCACGATTTTGAAGAACGTTTCCAAGTCGTCTTCGCTAAGCCAATGCATGAAAATTTTTTGGGACTTATCGGAAACGTTTCGCCAATTAAAGCGCGTAAAGCCGAAGCGCGGGTCGCCCAGCCGCCGATAAAAAATTTCTATGCAAACATCCTTGCCGAGCCCTGCGCGGTCGACGGACTGAATCAACGCGTCGGCTGCGGCAGGGAAAATTTTTTGATAGGCGTCGTATTCGGCGTCCAGCTCGTCAAGCAGTTTCAGTTGCGCGTCGAGGTCGGGCGTGCGGAAAAAAGTTTTCAGCGCGGCGTGAATGAAATTCGACGCCTTGAAGAAATTCGACAAGCCCAAAGCCTCCAGCACGACGTTGACGCTCTGCCTGTCGGCAAAAAGTTTCGTCGTGTTGGCAAAACGATTGTCCCCGAACAAAAATTCTCGCGCCGAAAAAATTTTCTTCAGCCGAGCCGAATTGCCCGTGAAGTTCGTCGAATTCAGCCGCCCGCGCAGATATTCCGTCTTCGCCGAGGTGTCGTGGTGTTGAAGGTAGACGTTGACGAGCCCGCCGATATGCCGCTTGTTGTCGAGGTCGAGCTCACGAAAAATTTTCTTCACGCCGTCCAAAGTTATTGCGCCTTCGTAAATGATGAACGGCAACGCCCGCCGCTCCCGCCGCGTGAAGTCGTTATCGCCGCGCAAAAATTTTTCCAACGCCTTTTGCCGAACGTCTTCGGGCGGCGTGACGGATAAAGCTTTGCCGTCCAGCGTGTCGACGAATTTTTTCAGCGCGTTCATATCAGGATTGAACGTCGCCTTGTCCAGACGCTTCGCGGCTCCGCGCAGGTCGTCAAGTGCCTCTTGCAGGCTCATTGCGTCAGCTCCTTCTGAACAAACTTAACAATGCTCATATCCTCTTCGGACGGCGGTGCCATGGAAAATCTTATGTCGATTCGCCGATTTTCGCGCCTGCCCGCCTCCGTGGTGTTGTCCGCTATCGGTCGCGTGTCGGCGTAGCCGCTCACCGAGAAAATCAATTCGCCTCTGTCATTCGGGAACCACGGCAGGCGCGGGTGCGCGTTGCTCATTACCAGCCACGTGTTTATCGCCCGCTTCGTCGACAGCTCCCAATTCGACGGGAAGACGCCGTTATTTATCGGGACGTTGTCCGTGTGCCCTTCTATGAAGACCGTTTCGACGCGCCCTTTGAATTGTTCCGCCTCCAAAGCGATTTCGAGCACGCCGCCGAGCTTTTGTATGACGAATTGCCCTTGCGGCTTGACGTCGGCCAGTCCCGGGTCGAACAGCACGCCTTCCGAGATTCTCAAGATGCCGTGGCGGTCGTCGACGGTGACGGTTATCCCTTCGCGTTCAAGTTCGCGTTGCAGGTAGTGCAACAGCTCTGCGCGGGTTACGTCGTTTTGCGTCAATCGCGCAGTCGCTTGGCTGAAGTTCAGGATAAAATAAGACAGCACCAGAATGAAAATCGCCAGCAAGCCCGACATCAAGTCGCTGATGCTGATTGTGAACGAGTCCTGGGCGGGCGATTCGATTTGCGGCATTCGTCTTCGCATTCAATCACCCCCGCTTCCTGAACTCTTCGAGCGCGTCGGTCAAATCGTTTACAATTTCGTTAAGTCCCGAATACGCGCTGTTGACGGTCTCACTGAATTTAGTCAGCGCGTCGCTCAATTCCTTGCTTGTCTTGGCGTTGTAGTTGTCGAGGCTGTCGGTGATAGTTTTGGTTGCGCGTTCGAGTTGGTCGGCAATGCCGTTGAAATTTTTGACGAAGGCAGCCAGTTGCGTCGACAGGGCGGCAAGGTTTTCGCGCGTGATTTGATTGGCGTCGGCGAGGGTTTTCATCTGCGCGGAGGTCGCCGTCAAGTTTTGCGCAAGTTGCAAGGTGCTTTGCTTGACGGGGTTGGCGGCTTGTTTGAGGGTATTGCCGGCGTTGTCTACGGCTTCCAAAAAATCTGCGCTTTCGTCGAGGAGTTTTTGAATTCGGGAGAAAGTTTTTTGCGTGGTCTCGTTGTGCCGATTGACGATTTCGCGGAAGGCGTTGACTGCTTCGTTAATCTGCTCGGCGTTATCGAAGGCGTTGTCGTCCAAAAATTTTTTCTGCTGTTCGGCGAAGGCTTTAAGCTCATCAATCAGCGAATGCAAGGCGTCAGCGAAGTTGACGGCGGCGGTATCTTGTTGCGCCTTGAATTTCTTCACGACTTCGTTCAGGGTGTCGGTCAAGCCGCTCAACGTGGACAAAAAATTTTTATCGATGTCGTCAGATTTTTTCTTGGCGTCCTCCAAAATCATAGCCATTATGTCAATAAAGTTGTCCAAAGAGTTTTGCAAAAGCTTTTCAAAACCCTTGGCGGAGTCGTCCTGTTGAGCCTTGAATTTTTCGGCGACGTCGTTCGGAGTTTTAGGGGCTGTTGGTAAATTGAATTGGCGATTCGGATTCGGTGTTTTAACGGCTTTAAGTTGGTTTATCTACTTTCTTTCAGCGAAGAAAGAAAGTAGCAAAGAAATTCGCCTCGCAGGGGCGGAAACCGACCACTTGTCCAGCGTCCGCGCAACCCGAAGCCGATTGTGCCCGCTGTTGTTGCATCACGCAACAAGACGCGGGCGGCCGCCATCCATGGCGGCCTCTGTCCTTTGCAACGTCTTCGTTAATTTACCAACAAACCCTAGTCAAGCCGCTCAACGTTGCCAAAAAGTTTTCGGAGGCTTCACGATTTTGTTTGTTTGTCTCGTCGGCGGTCGCTTGAGAGTTCGCCATTGTCTGCGCCATGCCCGCGTTGAAATTGTCGAGCGACTTCTTCAAGAGCGCGGCGAAGTTTACGGCGGCGGTGTCCTGTTGGCGCTTAAAGTTATCGGCGACGTCGTTCAGAGTTTTAGTCAAGCCGCTCAACGTTGCCAAAAAGTTTTCGTCGGCGTCTTTGCGCTTAGAGTCGGCGTCTTCGGATTTTTTCTTGACGTCCTCCAAAATTACGCGCATTGCCTCGGAAAAATTGTCCAGAGAAGTCTTTAGCAGATTATCAAAGTCCTTGGCGGAGTCGTCCTGTTGAGCTTTGAATTTTTCGGCGACAGCGTTCAAAGTGTCGGTCAATTCTTTCAGCGTAGCCAACAGCTGCCCGTTAATCACTGTCGAAACTTCTTGTGCGTTCGCCAAAATATTTTCGGTCTTGTTGGTGAAGTTTTCGAGCGCGGCAGAAAATCTGTCCATCTGATTGCCGATTCTGCCGGAAATAATTTCTCCGAGCTTATCGCCGCCGCCCGCCCCCAATCGTTCAATTGCCGCGCAGATTCTGTCGACTTGCGGCAAAATTTTTTCTTCGAGCCGGTTGCAAAATTTATCGACGGCTTCGTTCATGCGTTCGTCGAGCCCGTCGTAAATCGCCGTCGCCACGTCTTCGCCGATGTTTTTCAGCGCGGTGGTCTGCTCTTTTGATTCGGCGTCCATGCTTTGCAAAGAGGCACTTTGACTTTGCGATTCGAGGTCTAAGCTTTGCAATGCCCGCGTTTGTCGTCTTGCCTCCGAAAATTTTTCGGCGAGCCAATACTCAACCGAGCGGCGCGGAAAAGTTTCGTCGAGCCTGTCCGTCAAGCTGTGAATGTTTTTGCCGAGCGTCACCAGCAAATGGTGATGAGCCACGCTGTAGACGAGTGCCGCGAAGATTCCGGCGAGCGAAGTTCCGAAGGCAGTTCCTACGCCCGCCAAAAGATTGGCGATGCTCCCCTTCAAGGTGTCGATGTCGCCGCTTGTCACGTCGACGCCGCTAAGCCCGACCGTCAAGCCCGCGAACGTCCCCAAAATGCCGAGCCCCGTGAATATCCCGCCGTAGTTTTGCCAAAACGTCATGTTGAGCCCTTGCGTCAAGCTTTGCACGGAAAAAAATTCGGCAGCGTCAGTCGTCGAGTAAATTTTGTCGTCCGTCCGCGTCAAAGTCTTTTCAAAGGCATTCCACGCGGGCTTAAGCACTTCGGATTCTTTCAATGCTTCGTCGACGGCAGCGGCTCCAAGCACGCGTTCGACTTCGGCATTGACGGCCGAAAGCCTCCTTCGACACGTCAACACATACGCGATGGCGCAATTTTCGGCGCAAGTTGACAGCGGGCGGGCGTTGTTATATCCTTCGCGCTAAAGGAGTGGAGAATTTTGGTCAGGATAAAAGATCTGGAACTCAAACTCGGCAAGCGCGAAATATTTTCGGGCCTCGATTTAGAAATAGCGCGCGGCGAAAAGGTCGGGATAATCGGCGGCGAGGGCGTGGGCAAATCGACTTTGCTTGACATAATGGCGGGCAGAATCTTGCCGACGGCGGGCGAAGTCAAAATTTCGGGCGAAGTCCATTCGGTCAACGGTAGCGTCTACGCAGACTTTTCGGAATTGCAAATGGCGGAAATGTCGGCGATAGAAAAACTCAAGCGGGCACTGCGCGGGCTAAACGACGACGAAATAATTTTGCTCCTGGACGAGCCGACGAAAAACCTGGACGCCGACGGCGTAGAGTGGCTGATAAATTTCCTGCACGAGCACAAGCATTTGACGACAATCACGGTGAGCAGCGACAGATATTTTTTGCAGCAAGTGTGTTCGCGAACGATTCAGCTTAGCGGCACGCCGATTGAGCCGATAAAAATCGATTGCGCTCCGCTCCTTGAATCGACGCCTTCGGGCGCAATACCTGTTGTCCTTGAGGCGAACAGCTTGCTGAAAAACCGAGACGGCGAGCCGCTCTTCAAAGACGTGAGCTTCACGATACGCCAAGGGCAAAAGGTTGCCTTCGTGGGGCGCAACGAGCGCGGCAAATCGAAACTCCTTAAAGCGTTGGCGATGGCCTATCAGAATCACGACGAGACGGGCGGCTGTCAGCACGGGCGAATAAAATTTTCGGACGGCGTGAAAGTTTTCTACATGCCGAGGGTCTACACGGGCGCGTCCGCCAAAGTCGAATTCGACAAGCTTGCATTCGGGATGTCGAACTTCCTGCTGCTTGACAACCCGACGTCTTGCCTGGACTTGCCGACGATTGAGTCATTGGAAAAGGCGTTGGTCGAATTCCCCGGCACAATAATTTTCGTCGACGAGGACAGAGAATTCACGCGGGCGATAGCGAATCGAATCATGGACATCACGCCGCAAGGCACGGTCGACAGAATTTCGAGCTACGACGACTTTCTTGCCAACGAGACGGTCAAGTTGCAGATAAAGGAAAAGTACAAGGTTTAGCTTTTAGGAGGCGGTATTGATGGCAATGCGCGGGTTTCGAGGCGCGATTACGGTCGACGAAAATTCAAAGGAACAAATCGGATTGGCGGCGCGTCAACTCGTCACTAAAATCTTATCGCAGAACGAATTGCACGTAGAAAATATCGGCGCAATAATCTTTTCGACGACGGAAGACTTAACCGCCGCCTTCCCCAGCACGGCGATTCGACAACGCCCCGCGTTCCGTTTGGTGCCGTTCTTCGACACGCGTGAGCCCGCCGTTGAAAATTCCTTGCCGCTTTGCATACGCGTCTTGATTTTGGCGGATATCGACAGGGCGCAGAATAAAATTCATCACGTGTATCTTGGCGGCGCGAAAAATCTGCGCCCGGACTTGGAGACATCATGAAAGACAAAATTATCGACGACACCTTCGGGACAATGGGCAACCACATCGGGCGCGACTTACTCGCAACGTAAATCTGTCTGTTATCGAAGAAATTTTGACGGTGCTGTTCAAGACCTTGGGCAGCGCGGAATTTTTAAACCGAACATTTGCAACCGCTCCAACGGGCGGCTTTTTTGTTGCGGCAATGATTGACACCGTTATCGCGCGAATCGGCAGCGACTACCAAGAGCCTCAACAGCGACAGGCTCAAGCGTCATTGGCGGCGCAAAACGCACAGCTAAAACAAGTCATAATCGCTTCGCAAAGCGCGGAGGGAACGCCGGACGCAAACTTGAACGCGGCGGAAGCAAGACTCAAGCAGGCGTTTTCTCGGCGCAGTTCGCGTCGAACGCCGCAACTTTCGCCGTCAGCCGTTTCCGTGAGCGTGAGGACTTACGGCAACCCGACGCAAAGTTATCTTGAGTTTTACGTTTACGGCGCGGAACTTGAACGGCTTGCCGAAAAAATTTTGGCGGCGAAGTCGATTTTCTACCTGTTCATGAGTTTCGGCTCGATTGTGCCTGGCGTTCCTGTTCGTCGTCGAAAATTTGTCGGCGGAAACGCGGACATTCGCTCGCACGTGGAAATATTTTGGGTCGGCGGCATGTTGTCGCTGATGACCTTTTACGCCCTGTTCAGATACAAACTGGCGCAACGCCTCAAATGTTCGACTGCCGATTGACAGGACAAGCCGCAAAAAGTATATTTGTAACGTAATACTTTTTGGGAGGTTTTAACATGAGCTATCTCGGTGAGGACGTTAAAAAATTGGGCTTCGGCCTGATGAGACTGCCGCGCCTGGAAGACGAGACCATTGACCTTGAGCAAGTCAAACAGATGGTCGACATGTTCTTGGCGAAGGGCTTCACTTACTTCGACACGGCGTGGGCATATCCCGGCAGCGAAGACGCGATTCGTCAAGCGTTGGTCGAGCGGCACCCCCGCGACAAGTTCACGCTGGCGACGAAGATGGCGGCTTGGATTAACTGCAAGACGCGCGAGGATGCCATTGCTCAATTCGAGACTTCGCTCAAGCGGACGGGCGCGGGCTATATCGATTTCGAGCTCTTACATAATCTTGGTAATGCAAGAACTGAGTTTTTCGACAGGTTCAATCTGTGGGATTTCGTGGCGGAAAAGAAGCGCGAGGGCTTGATTAAGCATTGGGGCTTTTCGTTCCACTCCACGCCGCAAGAGCTTGACGAAATTTTGACTAAGCACCCCGACGCCGAATTCGTTCAGCTGCAAATCAACTGGGCGGACTGGGAAAATCCCGCCATTCAATCGCGCGGCTGTTACGAGGTCGCACGCAAGCACGGCAAGCCGATTGTCATCATGGAACCGATTAAGGGCGGCACCTTGGTCAATCTTCCCGAAAGCGTCGCCGCCGTCTTCAAGAAGGCGAATCCCGACGCGTCGTTGGCGTCTTGGGCTGTTCGTTTCGCCGCGAGCCTTGACGGCGTGATAACCGTCTTGTCGGGCATGAGCACCCTTGACCAAATGCGCGATAACGTAAGCTACATGGAAGACTTCAAGCGGCTTGACGACACCGAACAGGCGACGGTTGAAGAGGCGCGCAAAGTTTTGGCGACCATTCCGATAATTCCTTGCTCCTTCTGTCAATATTGTGCCTCGAAATGCCCACAAAACATTGGCATTCCGGGCAGTTTCACGGCTTACAATATCTTGACGCTGTACAACGACAAAAAGTTCGCCGACGGGCAATACAAATGGCTTGTCGAAATGCACGGCAAAGAATACGCCAGCAAGTGTATCAAATGCGGGCAATGCCTGATGAGCTGCCCACAGCATATCAAAATCCCCGCCGAGCTTGTTAAAGTGGCAAAGGCATTCGGCAGATAGTATCATTCGTTGCGCTTGAAAAGTTCCTCGACGCTCATTTCGGTGCCGAGGAATTTTTTTGTTGCCTCCATCTGCGCGGGCGTGAAGTTGCCTAAGCCGTGCATTTTATAAGAAACCGTATTTTTATGTACTCCCAAAACTTTGGCGAGTTGCTTGAATGTGATTTTTCTCTTCTGCAGAATCGCCGCCAGCACGGGATAAACATAAGGCTTCGGCGTCATATCGGGAACCGAACCGTCGTCTCTGCGGAACAGCTCTTCCAAGGGCATGTCCAGGCCAAGAAAGTCTCTGATTGCCGTCGCTTCTTCCATAAACAGTTTAACTTCACCGTGCAGTCTTCTCTCAATATTCCATCGCGACAAATTTAAATGTTTCGCGAGCGTGGCGTATTTCATTTTTCTCCGCCGCAATTCCGCTTCAAGTACAGGATAAACATTTTTTCTTGTGCTACTAGGAACTGTGGACAAAAAGTGATAAAATATATTTCGGGTGAAACAAAATGG